>NZ_JBHJVK010000046.1:0-70755 GCF_042264695.1 Kitasatospora sp. NPDC056138
GGGGACGGTTTCGAGCTGGCCCGGGTTCCCGGTTCCCTGGCGCACGACGAGATCGTGCCGACCGCCGGGGGCGTCAGGCGCACCTCCGGGCGCTCCGGCGGCACCGAGGGCGGTCTGTCCACCGGTGAGCTGCTGCGGGTGCGTGCCGCGATGAAGCCGATCGCCACCGTGCCGCGCGCCCTGCAGACCCTGGACGTGCGGACGGGTGAGCCGGCGAAGGCGCACCACCAGCGTTCGGACGTCTGTGCCGTTCCGGCGGCGGGGATCGTCGCGGAGGCGATGGTCGCGCTGGTGCTGGCCGACGCGGTGAGCGAGAAGTTCGGCGGCGACAACGTCTCCGAGACCCGCCGCAACGTGCAGAACTACCTCGACAACCTGATCGTCCGATGACCGCGCCGCTGGTCGTGCTGGTGGGCCCGCCCGGGTCCGGCAAGAGCACGGTCGGCCGCCTGCTCGCCGAGCGGCTCGGTGTCGCCTTCCGCGACACCGACGCCGACATCGAGCAACTGGCGGGCAAGCCGATCCCGGAGATCTTCGTCGACGAGGGCGAGCCGCACTTCCGCGAGCTGGAGGTGCGGGCCGTCCGCGAGGCCGCCGGGACCCACGACGGTGTACTGGCGCTCGGCGGCGGCGCGGTGATGGCCCAGGCCACCCGTACGCTGCTGGCGCCGCTGCCGGTGGTCTTCCTGGAGGTCGCCCTGGGCGACGCCGTGAAGCGGGTCGGCCTGGACGCGCCGCGCCCGCTGCTCGCCGTCAACCCGCGCGCCCGCTGGCGCGAGCTGATGGAGGCCCGCCGCCCGCTGTACCTGGAGGTGGCCACCGCCGTGGTGAACACCGAGGGGTGCACCCCGGAGCAGGTCGCCGACGCCGTACTCGAAGCACTGGAGCTGAAGAACCCATGACGGACACCGTCACCATCCACGTCGGTGGCAGCGCCGGCCACGACCCGTACGACGTGCTGATCGGGCACCAGCTCCTCGGTGAGCTGGGCAAGTTGGTCGGCAACCGGGCGAAGCGGGTGGCGATCATCCACCCGGAGGCGCTGACCGCGACCGCGGACGTGATCCGCGAGGACCTGGCCGGCGAGGGCTACGAGGCCATCGCCCTCCAGGTGCCCAACGCCGAGGACGCCAAGAGCGCCGAGGTCGCCGCGTACTGCTGGTCGGTGCTCGGCCAGACCGGGTTCACCCGCAGCGATGTGATCGTCGGTCTCGGTGGCGGCGCCACCACCGACCTGGCGGGCTTCGTCGCGGCCACCTGGCTGCGCGGGGTGCGCTGGATCTCGATGCCGACCACGCTGCTCGGCATGGTGGACGCGGCGGTCGGCGGCAAGACCGGCATCAACATCGCCGAGGGCAAGAACATGGTCGGCGCCTTCCACCCGCCGGTCGGCGTGCTGGCGGACCTGGCGACCCTGGAGACCGTCCCGAAGCACGACTACGTCAGCGGCCTGGCCGAGGTGATCAAGGCCGGGTTCATCGCCGACCCGGTGATCCTGGACCTGATCGAGTCCGACCCGCAGGGTGCCACCAGCCCCGCGGGCCCGCACACCCTGGAACTGATCCGGCGGGCGATCCAGGTCAAGGCGGACGTGGTCTCCGGCGACCTCAAGGAGGCCGGCCGCCGGGAGATCCTCAACTACGGCCACACCCTCGGCCACGCCATCGAGCGCAACGAGCGCTACAAGTGGCGGCACGGCGCGGCGATCTCCATCGGCATGGTCTTCGCCGCCGAACTCGGCCGCCTGGCCGGGCGGTTGGACGACGCGACGGCCGACCGTCACCGCACGGTGCTGGCCTCGGTCGGCCTGCCGCTGAGCTACCGGGCGGACGCCTGGCCGAAGCTGCTGGACGCCATGAAGATCGACAAGAAGTCGCGCGGCGACCTGCTGCGCTTCATCGTCCTGGACGGCCTCGGCAAGACCTCCGTACTGGAGGGCCCGGATCCGTCCCTGCTGGTCGCTGCCTATGCGGAGGTCTCGGGATGACCCGCGTGATCGTGCTCAACGGCCCTAACCTGGGGCGCCTGGGCAGCCGGGAGCCGGACGTCTACGGCGCGACCTCGTACTCCGGGCTGGTCGAGCGCTGCACGGCGCTCGGCAAGGAGTTCGGCTTCGAGATCGAGGTCCGCGAGACCAACTCCGAGCAGGTGATGGTCGAATGGCTGCACCAGGCGGCGGACGAGGGCACTCCGGTGGTGATCAACCCCGGTGCGTTCACGCACTACTCGTACGCGATGCGCGACGCCGCCGCCCAGCGGACCGCACCGCTGATCGAGGTGCACATCTCCAACCCGTACGCGCGCGAGGAGTTCCGGCACACCTCGGTGATCGCCTCGGTCGCCTCCGGCACCATCGCCGGCTTCGGCCTCGGCTCGTACGAGCTGGCGCTGCGCGCCATCGCCGAGCAGCTCACCACCCGCTGACGCCCGATCAACGGCAGCTCACCGACTGCTGATCCGCAGCTGACCTGCGACTGATCGGCAGCTCACCGGCCCGGCGGCGGACTGTGCCCGCCGCCGGGCCGACGTGTAGTGTCGCCGCTTGGGAGGTGTCAGTGACGCAGTACGCAGGGGGAGGACAGGTGCCGCCACGGCCGCCGGCGCCGCCGAACGTCCACCCGAACCAGCCGACGGGCGGGCATCCGCCGTACCCTCCGGCGACCTCCGGACGAGGGGGCCCGCTCCAGCCCGCCGCGCACTCCCAGCAGCAGTCGCCCCAGCTCCAACCCCAGCCGTACACCTCGCAGTCGACGGTGCCGCTGACCGTCGTACCGCCGGGCGGGGCGACCGGTCACTTCATGCTGCCGCTGGGTGCGCCCGTGCAGCTGCCGCCGCCTCCGCCGCTGCACGCCGCCACCGGGCCGATCGCCGTGCTGTTGATCGGTCCGGCCGGGGCGGGCAAGACCACCGTGGCCAGGCACTGGGCGGAGCGCCGTCCGACACCGACCGCGCACATCAGCCTGGACGACGTCCGCGAGTGGGTGCAGTCCGGCTTCGCCAACCCGCAGTCCGGCTGGAACAACGCCTCCGAGGCCCAGTACCGGCTGGCCCGCCGCACCTGTGGCTTCGCCTGCCGCAACTACCTGGCCAACGGCATCTCCTGCATCATCGACGACGCCGTCTTCCCGGACCGGCCGGCGATCGGCCTGGGCGGCTGGCGACGGCACATCGGGCCGGGCATGATCCCGGTCGTCCTGCTGCCCGGCCTCGACTCCGTGCTCGGGCGCAACGCCCGGCGCAGTGGCAACCGGCGGCTGAGCGACGACGAGGTGGCCCGGATCCACGGACGGATGGCCGGCTGGTACAACTCCGGCCTGCCGATCATCGACAACTCGCAGCTCGACGTCACCGCGACGGCGGCCGCCCTGGACCGCGTGATCGTCGCCCAGCTCTCGGGGCGCCCTGCCTGACTGCCGGCGCCCGGCCTCAGCGCCACCGCTCGGCCTGAGTGCCATCGCCCGGTCTGAGTGTGGGCGCCCGGCAGGTCACCGCCACCCGGGACTCCGCGCTCCTCGCCTGGGCAGCCGGCCCCCGAGGGGCGCCGGGAACTGGGCGAGGGGCCGGGTCGCCCCCGGACGGTTGCGCGTGCACAGCCCTCGCGCCCCCTCC
This sequence comes from Kitasatospora sp. NPDC056138, assembly GCF_042264695.1. Lineage (NCBI taxonomy): Bacteria > Bacillati > Actinomycetota > Actinomycetes > Kitasatosporales > Streptomycetaceae > Kitasatospora > Kitasatospora sp. NPDC056138. The sequence continues at coordinate 3,610 of NZ_JBHJVK010000046.1, forward strand.
CGGAGGCTCTGCCGAACCGCTGTCGAACGGCCGCCTTGCCGATCCCGGCTGTCAGTGCGGGCTGCGATGATTGTCGGGTCGCAACGGATCGATCGGGGGAGCTGCCGCCCGTGCCAGAAGGCCACATCATCCACCGCCTCGCCATCGAGAACGCCAGGACCTTCGGTCTCCGTCCGGCCAGGGTCTCCAGCCCGCAGGGCCGCTTCGCCGACGGCGCGAGGCTGATCGACGGGCAGATCCTGGCGGAGGCGGAGGCGCACGGCAAGCACCTGTTCCTCGGATTCGAGGAGGGGGCCTGGCTCCACGTCCACCTGGGCCTGTACGGCGGTTTCACCTTCGGCACGGGGCCGGCCCCCGCCCCGGTCGGTCTGGTCCGGCTGCGGCTGGAGAACGACGACGCGTACGCGGACCTGCGCGGCCCCAACACGTGTGAGCTGCGCACACCCGCCGAGAAGGCCGCCGTGCACCGGCGGCTCGGCCCCGATCCGCTGCGCCAGGACGCCGACCCGGACGCCGCCTGGCGGCGGATCTCCAACAGCGGTACGACGATAGCCGCGCTGCTGATGGACCAGAAGGTGCTGGCGGGCGTGGGCAACGTCTACCGCGCCGAGGTGCTGTTCCGGCTCGGTATCGCCCCGCACCGGCCCGGGCGCGAGCTCTCCCGCACGGAGTGGGACGCCGTCTGGGCCGACCTGGTCGCACTGATGCGGGACGGCGTCGGGGCGGGCCGGATCGACACCGTACGGCCCGAACACACGCCCGAGGCGATGGGGCGCCCGCCGCGGGTGGACGACCACGGCGGCGAGGTCTACGTCTATCGCCGGGCCGCGATGCCCTGCCTGGTCTGCGGCACCGAGGTCCGTACCGAGACGCACGCCGCCCGCAACCTCTTCTGGTGCCCCACCTGTCAGCAGCGCTAGCCGTGCGGTCCGCTGTTCTCGGGGGCGAGGCGGACGGCATGGACGACGCGGACGACGAGATCGAGGTCGTGCCTGCGGTCCGCTCAACCGGGTCCGCGCCCGGCTTCGGTGCCCGGTCGAACGCCGTGCGGCTCAAGCGGCGGCGGATCCTCTGCCGGGCCTGCAGCGTCCCGGACGGGCTGACGTCGGCAGCCGGAGTCGGCCTCACCCCGGAGGGTCGCTGCTGAGCGGGCTCGCTGTTCGATCACGGCCACCGACCGACTTCGGAATGCCCGTCCGGCGGCCTAGCGGTCGGCGATGATCCGCCTGAGCAGGTCGTTGAGCTGTTCGCGTTCGGCGGGGCTGAGCGGGGCGACGAGTTCGGCGTTGGCCTGTTCGCCGAGGGCCTCCGTGCGGTGCAGCAGTTCGCACCCGCCGGGGGAGAGGGTGATCAGGTTCCGCCGGGCGTCCTTGGGGTCGCGGGTCCGGGTGACGAGGTCGCGGGCCTGCAGGTCGTTGAGGACCGTGACCATGTCCTTGGGGTCGATCTTGACGGTGCGGGCCAGCTCGGCCTGGGCGACCGGCTGGTACTCGGCGACCGCGCACAGCACGGCGTGGTGCGACAGCCGCAGCTCGACCTCGGCGAGGTGATCCGCGACCAGGCGGTGGCCGAGGGCGGCGGCGCGGCCGAGCAGCCAGCTCGGCAGGGTCTGGAGGCGTCTGAGCGCGGGGTCGGTCATGACCGGAATCCTATCGCCAAAACGTTGGACATCCCCATGGATTTACATCTATCGTTGGGATCGCCAACGAAACGTTGGTGATCCCAACGAAGGGTGTTCCCATGCGCAAGGTCAGGATGCACGGCTACGACGGTCCCTCGGCGCTCCGGCTGGACGAGGTCCCCGCGCCACTGGCCGGCCCGGGCGAACTGCTGGTCCGCGTCGAGGTGGCCGGCCTCACCCTTCCGGTCCTCAAGGTGCTGAACGGCTTCGGCCGGGTCCCGCTGCCGCACACTCCGGGTGGTGACCTGGTCGGCCGGGTGGAGGCCGTCGGCCAGGGGGTGAAGGGCTACCGGGTCGGCGACCGGGTCGGTGGGGTGGTCTTCCAGGACCTGTACGCCGAACTGGTCCCGGTCCAGGCCGCGCTGGTCACGCCGGTGCCCGAGGAGATCGCCGCGGCCGACGCCCTGGCGGTCGTCCGCGGCGGACTGGTCGCGCTCGCCGCGCTGCGCGCCGGGCGGCTGGAGCGGGGCGACTCGGTCCTGATCACCGCCGCCGCGGGCGGGGTCGGCCACCTCGCCGTCCAACTGGCCCGCGCGCTCGGCGCGAGCCGGGTGGTCGCGGCGGTCGGCTCGGCGGCCAAGGCGGAGTTCGTCCGCGGGCTCGGTGCGGACGAGGTGGTCCGCTACCAGGACGCAGCCTGGGGCGAGCCGGTCGACCTGGTCGTCGACAGTGTCGGCGGGCAGGTGCTCCAGCGGGCGGCCGAGGCCCTCGTCCCGTTCGGCCGACTGGTCGTCAACAGCGGTGCGGGCGGCACCCTGGACGCGGGCGTGCTGCTGCGCGGCATGCACACCGTCACCGGGCTGGCGATGGCCCAGCTCTCGCGGTTGCGGCCCGACCTGGTCGAGAGCCACCGTGCCGAGCTCTGGGCGCTGCTGGCGGACGGGGCGCTGCGCCCGGTCGCCGAGCGGTTCCCGCTGGAACGGGCTGCGGAGGCCGCGGAGGTGCTGGCGGCGCGGGCCAATCTCGGCAAGCTGCTGCTCGACCTCTCCCTGGAGCCGGCCGCCTGATGCCTGCCGTCTGATGCGGACTTTCTGACGCCGGCCGCCAGGTGCCAGCCACTCCGGCTCCTGCGCCCACTCCGGCGCCGGCTCCTGCCTCCCACTCCGGCGGCGGCCGCACGCCACGCCCTTGACAGGTCCAGTTCACCGCCTGGAGGATGCCCGGTGGCCCGCTCGCGACGACGGGTCGTCAGCATCCGTCGGTGGCACCGGCGGTGAGAAACGAGGTCGAGGGCTTTGTCAGCGCACCCCGCACTCCGCCGGACGGCCCGGTTGCTGCTCGCCGCCCTGCTCGCCCTGGTCGCCACCCTGACGGCCGGCGCCCCGGCGCACGCCGACTTCGGCACCGACTACCACGACCCGTTCACCGTCACCCAGCCCCTGAAGCGGCCCACCACCGCATCCTGTGCGGTCGAGGTGATGCACGAGCGGCAGTTCCGCAACGGGTACGGCAACCCGCCGGACACCCCGTACGTCGGACAGCTCACCCCGCCCACCGCCTGCGCGGGTCCGTGGTCGAAGGTGGTGCTCGACCTGCACGGACAGGTGGCCGGACGACAGTTCGACCGGCTCTTCACCGTCCGGGTCGGCGGCATCGAGGTGATGATGTCCTCCACCCCCGAGCCCTCCCAGGACGGCATCGAGTGGCGGGTCGAGCACGACCTCACCCGCTACGCACCGCTGCTGAACACCCCTCAGCCCTTCGAGTTCGACCTGGCCAACGTCACCGACGCCACCTACACCGGCGTCTTCACCGTCTCGGCCACCGTCACCTACTACACCGCCGACGCCGCCTGGCCCGCGCCCGAACAGGCCGACCGGCTGCTCACCACCGGCGCTTTCAGCCTCACCCAGGCCGCGCCCTCGGCCGCCAGGGACCTGGTCTTCCCGGCCAACCTGGAGCGCCTCACCGCCGAGGTGTACGCCAGGGGCGGCGGCGCCTGCGAGGAGTTCGCCTACGCCTCCGCGCCGGACGACTTCGTCTCCCGGAACCCCGGGCTGGGCTACTGCGGCAAGGGCCCGTTCCGCGAGCTGCGGCTCGCCGTGGACGGCCGGATCGCCGGGACGGTGTGGCCGTACCCGGTGATCTACACCGGCGGCTGGGAACCGCTGCTGTGGCGACCGGTCCCCGGGATCTTCGCCTTCGACCTTCCCGCGTACCAGGTGGACCTCACCCCGTACGTCGGTCTGCTGCTCGACGGCCGTCCGCACTCCGTGTCGATCACGGTCAACCAGGCCGAGAAGCAGGGCAACGACGCCTGGACCGGCCAGGTCAACCTGTTCGCCGGGGTGGACCACGGCAGTGCCAGGACCACCGGTGCGCTGACCGACCACCGGGTCGCCCCCGACGCCGCCGTCTCCACCACGCTGGACGACCAGGGCGGCGGCAGTGGCGCCTGGCAGGTCACCGCGGTCCGCCACGATCTCGCCCGGGGCTGGGTGCAGACCTCGCACGGCCGGGTCACCACCGAGGTCCGCAGCGACCTGAGCTTCCGCTCGGGGCAGCAGCTGCGGGACAAGGGCAACGACCTGGTGCTGCACAACGACGCCGACCTGACCCGGACCACCTCCAGCTGGGGCGGGGGCCCGCACCGGGTCCGCACCGTGCGCGAGGGCGAGCCGCTGGACGTGACCTACCGCAGCACTTCGGACTCCGCCGGGAACTCCGACCAGCGCACCGCCATGCGGCTCGGCTACCACCGCACCGACACCACGGCCGTCGGCGCCCGGATCACCGCCCGCTCGACCGTCGACCACACCCTGAGCCCGAGCGCCCACCGCCAGAGCGGTGCCACCACGGTGCGCACCGCCGACTCCACCGAGAGCTACCGCGCCACCGGCCCCGACGGACCGTACGCGCGCACCGTCACCACCCGCGACGGCTGGCCGGTGGACGGCGGCTGACGGGAGCGCCCGACGGCGTGATCGGGCGTGATCAGGCGGCCCCGGACGACCCCTGACGGTCGTCCTGGGCCGCCGGTCGCTACTTCAGTGCCGCCAGGCAGAACTGCACGAGCCCGGCGTCCACGTCCTTGATGATCTTCGCCATCTCCGCCCAGGGCGGCTGGAACTCGGTGCCCCACTCGACGGTGTAGCCGAAGATCTTGCCCTTCTCCGGGTCGGCGAGGTGCCGGGAGAAGGCGTAGTCGTCGCTGGTTCCGCTGGTCGGGTAGAGGTCGTAGCCGGCCTTCGGCGTGTAGCCGGTGCCACGGACGCTCTGCAGCCCCTGGCAGAACTGCTGGGCGAGCAGGGTCGAGGTGTCGAAGTCGTCCTTGGCGATGAACTCGCCGTAGGCGTCGTGGGCGATGCCGCGCTTCCCGTCGAAGGTGGGGTTCAGGAAGGTCATGGTCCTGTCGGTGGACTGGTTGTTGTCGTCGCCCCAGACGTAGAGCATGTCCTCGGAGTAGCTGTGCACGTCGACGAACCACCGGGTGCGCGGGTAGGACTCCAGCAGTGCGCGGACGTTGCGCGTCTCGGGTTCGGAGAACGCACTCGGGCCGTGGAACACCTGGTAGTCGCAGGGGTCGGCGGAGACCTGGACCCCGGAGGCCGGGGCGAACGCGGTGGTGAAGTCGAACAGGAAGTCGTAGTTGCGGTTGATGTCCACCCCGACGCAGGCGGCGCGGCCGCCCGAGTACGCCGGGTTGCGGTTCTTGCGCCACATCGGGTCGACGGTCTGGCTGTAGTGGCGTCCGTCCGGGTTGACCAGCGGGAAGACCACGAGGTCCAGGCCCTCCACCACGGCGCGCACCTGTGCGGAGCCGAAGCTCGCGGCGCCGTAGCGCAGGCCGGTGCCGACGTGGTACGCCTCCAGCAGGTCGGCGGCGAGGTGGACGAGGATCTCGCAGCTGCCCCATTCGCGGGCGTGCACCCCGCCGATCAGCACGGCGCAGTCCCGGGTGCCGGTCGGGGCGGTGCCGATCCGCAGGGCGTGGCAGGCGGTCTTCTCGACCGAGGTCTCGGGGAGGGTGAGGAGTTGACAGAGCGCCGGGTACGCGGTCGACAGGTTGGTCACCGCGGAGTCGACCTCGGCGGTGTTCAGGTACGACATCTCGACCTCCTGAGGTCAGTCCTGCACCTTGAGGCCCAGGCCGCGCGGAACCTGTTCCCCGGCGGCGTACCGGTTGCCCTGCCCGACCTCGGCCTGGCGGGCGCGCCCGGTGGCGGAGGCGTCCTCGATCACCTGGACCGTCACGCCCTCGCGCTGGAGCGCCTCGGCTTCGTCCGGGGAGACGTAAGCCTCGACGCTGATGCTCTCGTCCGCGCCGCGACTGGGGCGTCCGCCGACGTCCGGCCGTTTCTCGCGGAGGAGGGCGTGCAGTGTGGCAGGGTCCGTGGCCGTGACGCGGACCCGGAGAATCGTGTCGCGAGTGGACATGGCGACCTCTTCCGGGGGCGCCGTCGGAGCGCTCGTCGCAGACGTCGACGACGGCGCGGCCTGTGTAGGGATATGTCCTATGTGTACCTCGTATCCTCAGCCTGCTCTTCCGTCGTAGAACGCGTCAAGGGGGGCGTCGGGCATTCGGCTGAGCAGACTGTCGAGCCCGTCCAGCAGTTCCTGCTGGTCGTCGTAGTCGGCGAGCAGCGGGACGAGTGCCCGCAGCCTCGGGTACTGGTCGGCGGCCAGCCGGTGCAGGCCCAGCCGCAGCATCGGGTCCGGCTCGTCCGGGTTGTCGATCACCTGGCGCTTGTCGACCAGCAGGCAGCCGAGGTTCCAGGCCACGAACATCCGGTAGACCATGAGCGAGGTGGTGTGGTCGAACCCGGCCCGGCCGAGCACGGCGAAGACGTGCTCGGTGAGCTGCAGCATCGGGGCCGGTCGGCGGGCCATCGGGACGCTCAGCGGGCGGGTGGCCACCAGCGGCAGGATCTCGGGATGGGCGTGCGCCACGACGGCGAACGTACGGGCGATGCGGCGCAGCTCCGCGCGCCAGGCCTGGCCGCCCTCGGCCGGTTCGGTGGCCTCGGCCGAGGTCCGCAGCAGGGCGTTCACCTCGGCGAAGAAGGCTTCGACCAGACCGTCCACCAGGGCTTCCTTGCCCGGGGTGTAGCGGTAGATGGCCATCGACTCCACCCCCAGCTCGGCGGCCAGGCGGCGCATGGTGAGCGCGGCCAGCCCCTCCCGGTCGACCAGTGCGACGGCTGCGGAGAGCACCAGGGGGCGGCTCAGGCGTCCTCGCTTCTCCGGAGTGCTCCGGTCGGGCTCCGCTGCCATGTCGGCCTCCCTCGCCTGCCTGCGGGGACGAACCCGGGCTGTTGTCGGGTGACACCAAAAGGATACAAGGTATGTATCAGGCATAAAGCGACGCGGGACGGACGACTTGTGCGGCCGGGTCAGTCCTGGTGGCCGAGCACCCCGTGGGCCAGGACCTCGGCGACGGCGGTGTCGACCAGCCGGTAGCGGATGATCCGCCCGTCGCGCTCGCCGCTGACCAGCCCGCCGGCGCGCAGCAGCCGCAGCGCCTGGGAGACGGCGGGGTCGCGCATTCCGGTGGCGACGGCGAGGTCGGTGACGGCGAGCGGTCCCGTCTCGTACAGGGCCAGCAGCAGCGAGAGCCGTCCGGGGTCGGCGAGCAGGGCGAAGCGCTCGGCCCAGGCCCGGACGTGCTCGGTGTCGCCGATCGCGGCGATGGCCTCGCAGACCCGGTGCCCGTCGATGGTCCTGCGGTCGGCGCGGTCGGCGGGGACGAGATGCATGCCTCGCATTCTCGCAGCAGACCCCTGTGATACCGGACACCTGCACAGCTGTGCAGGCTTGCAGCGGTGGCGCGCGGACCCCTACGGTTGTCCCCGCCGTGGTGTTCGGGAAGACCGGTGACAGACCCTCAGGGGTCTCAGACCGGAGCGGCCCTCGCCACTGTGATCGGGAAGTACCGGCACCATCCCCGTCCCTGCCAGGGCCGGGCGGCCACTGGACGCAGCCGCGTCCGGGAAGGCCGGGTGCGGGTGCGTTCGACCCGTCAGCCAGGAGACCGGCCACGGCATCTCACGAAGTGATCCACGAGGTGCTGGAGCGTGACCCGCAGATGACCCTGCCCGGAATCGAGACCGCCCCGGCGGCGGCCCCCGCCCTGCCGGCCTTCCGCTGGAAGCGCGAGGACACGGTGCGGACCGCCGGTCTGATGGCCGTGATCCTGGCCATGCACGTGCTGGCCTTCGGAACCCTGATCTTCCTGGTGGTGCCGGAGAAGTACGAGGTGGGCACCCAGGTCTACGGGGTCGGCCTCGGCATCACCGCCTACACCCTCGGCATGCGGCACGCCTTCGACGCCGACCACATCGCCGTCATCGACAACACCACCCGCAAGCTGATGGCCGACGGCAAGCGCCCGGTCTCGGTGGGCTTCTGGTTCGCGCTCGGGCACTCCTCGATGGTGGTGGTGATGGCCGCGCTGGTGGCCGGAGGCGCGGCGCTGGCCGGGACGCTGATGGACGATCAGTCGACCACCCACCAGGTGCTCGGCATGGTCGGCACCACCGCCTCCGGGGTCTTCCTCTACCTGATCGCGGCGCTCAACCTGGCCGCGCTGGTGGGCATCGCGAAGGTGTTCCGGGCGATGCGCGCGGGCCGGTACGACGAGAGCGAGCTGGAGGCGCACCTCAACTCGCGGGGTCTGATGAACCGCATCCTCTCCCGTGCCACCCGTTCGATCACCCGCCCCGGTCAGATGTTCCCGGTCGGCATGGTGCTCGGTCTCGGCTTCGACACCGCGACCGAGGTCACCCTGATGGTGATGGCGGGTTCGGGCGCGGCGGCCGGTCTGCCCTGGTACGCCATCGTCTGCCTGCCGCTGCTGTTCGCGGCGGGGATGAGCCTGTTCGACACCCTCGACGGCACCTTCATGAACTTCGCGTACCAGTGGGCGTTCTCCAACCCGGTCCGCAAGGTGTACTACAACCTGACCATCACCGGCCTGTCGATCGCGGTCGCCTTCATCATCGGCACCATCGAACTGGTCGGCGTGCTGCACGAGAAGCTCGACCTCACCGACCCGGTGACGGGCTGGATCGCCGGACTGAGCCTGGACAACGTCGGGTTCGTGATCGTCGGCCTGTTCGTCGTGGTCTGGGTGGCGGCGGTCGGCTACTGGCGCTTCGCCAAGGTCGAGCAGCGCTGGTCGACGGAGTAGGCCGCGCCGTGGACGCGCCGTCCGCTCGCTCCGGCGCCGGCCGGGCCTGATCGTCCGGGCGGCGGGCGGCGGGCGGTTACGAGCGGGGGATCGACACGTCCCGCTCCGCGCCTGCCGGCGCGGCCCGCCCACCCGCTGAGCGCTCCGGGCGCGGGAGGTCCGCCGTCCCGCGCCCGGAACGCAGGCGGGCGGCGGTGGGCCGGGCAGCGGCGAACACGGCCAGCCCGGCGAGGGCGGCGAATCCGGCGCACAGCGGCCAGAGCAGGCCGGGCGCGGACTGGTAGAGCGCCCCGCCGAGCGGCGGCGCGAGTACGGTGCCGCTGGTCGAGGCCCCCGCGTAGAGGCTCTGGAAGCGGCCCTGGAACTCCTGCGGCGCGCTGTCCGCGACATAGGCGGTCGCCGGGGTCTTGTAGAGGATCTCGCCCGCCGTGACCAGCAGCATCATGACCACCGCGGTGCCCACCGACGCCCCCGAGGCCAGCGCCGCGAAGCCCGCACCGACCAGCAGCAGACCGGTCCCGATGATCCGCAGCGGCGCCCGGTCGCGCAGCGCGACGGTGGCCGGCAACTCCAGCAGCAGGATCGCCCCGCCGTTGACCGCCAGCACCAGGCCGTACACGCCGGTGCCGATCCCGTGGTCGGCCAGGAACACGGGCAGGGTCGAGTACTGCTGCCGGTAGACCGTGTCGACCACGACGATCGCGGGGAGCAGCACCAGCAGCGCGGGCCTGGCCCGCAGGGCCGTCCACAGTCCGCTCCGGGCGGCGGCCGGCCGGCTGCGGGGCCGGCCGGCCGTCACCACCCGCGCGGCGTACACGGCGAAGAGCAGCGATCCCAGGCCGTCGGCACGGAACAGCCACTCGTAGGACCAGTGGGTCGCCACCAGTGCGCCGAGCGGCGGCCCGACGGTGAACCCGGCGTTGGACGCGAACCGCATCACCGCGAAGCCCTGCCGCCGGTCGCCCGGCGGCACGGTCTCGGCGACCAGCGCCGAGTTGGCCGCCCGTACGGTTCCGGCCGCGTACTGGCAGACCGGCAGCACCAGCAGCAGGGCGGCCGTCGGCAGCGCGGGCAGTGCGACCAGTCCGGCGCCGGAGACCGCGGCCCCGGTGAGCAGCGTGCGGCGGTGCCCGAAGCGGTCGCCGAACCAGCCGCCGGTGAAGTTGCCGGCCACCAGCCCGATGCCGCCGAGACCGGCCACCGTCCCGGCCCCGGCCGTGCTCAGCCCCCGCCCGTCGGTCAGGTAGACGAAGAGGTAGACGAAGGTGAAGGCCATCACCATGTTGACGAAGGACCCCGCCGCCAGCAGCCACACCACCTTCGGTACGGCCCGCAGCGCACCGCCGGACCGTCCGCCGCCCCCCTGCCCAGCCGCTTCGCTCCTGCCGCGCATCTTCGCCCCCTTGTCAGTTCATTTTGGGAACTGACTATGGCAGCCTGGCAGAGTCAGGGTCAACGCCCGATCCCGATCACATCCCGGAGGTGGCCAGGTGGTCCGACGCGGCGACCCGGAGGACGTCAACTGCTCGATCGCCCAGGCACTGGACGTGGTGGGGGACAGCTGGACGCTGTTGATCATCCGTGACGCGGCCCGCGGGCTGACCCGCTTCGAGCAGTTCCAGCAGGAGCTCGGTCTCTCCAGGAAGGTGCTGGCCGAACGGCTGCGCCTGCTGGTCGACGCTCAGGTGCTCACCCGCCAGCCGTACCAGGAGCGGCCCCTGCGCCACGAGTACCGGCTGACCCCGCGCGGGCGGGCGCTGCTGCCGGTGCTGGTCGCGCTCCAGGACTGGGGCGACAGCTGGCTGCTGGGGACGGGTGAGCCCACGGCCACCACCGTCGAGGCGTCCCGGGAGGCCGAGCGGGTGCACGCCCTGCTCGGCACCCGGATCCCCGAACTGCTGCTCCCGGGGGCCGACGGCGAACCGCACGACCCGGTCGCGGCCGGCGGCGCCACCGTCCTGTACTGCTTCCCGGGGGCGTTCGTCCGCCCCGAGTCCTACCCGCCCGGCTGGTCGGCGGTGCCCGGCGCGCCCGGCTGCACCCTGGAGTCGCTGACCTACCGTGACCGGCTCGCCGAGTTCACCGCCGCCGGTGCCGCCGTGCACGGGGTCTCCACCCAGCGGCCGGACGAGCAGCGCGCCTTCGCCGAGGCCGAAAGCCTCGGCTTCCCGCTCCTCTCCGACCTCGGGCTCGGCCTCACCGGCGCGCTCCGGCTGCCCACCCTCCGGGCTGCCGGGACCACCAGGCTGAAGCGGCTGACCCTGGTGGTCGACCGGGACCGGACGGTCCGCGAGGTGCTCTACCCGGTCACCGACATCACCGCGAGCGTGGCGGCCGCGCTGCGGGCGGCCCGGGGCGTCCAGGCAGATCGGGCCGCCACCCGATCCGGTCATGCTGTCCGCCCGTCGGCCCGCTGAACGGGCGGTGGCCGGTCGGGCTCCGTAGGCTCGGGGCCATGTCTGATGCGTACGCGGCCCGGCGGGAGCGGCTGAGGGAGCACTGCAGTGCTTCGGGGGTCGACGCGGCGCTGATCACCCGCTCCGCGAACGTCCGCTACCTGACCGGCTGTCCGCCCTGCGGGGCGAGTCTGCTGCTCACCCGGGAACGGGTCCTGCTCGCCCTTCCCGACGACCTGCCGCCGGACGACGTCGGCGAGCACCCGATCGGCGAGGACATCCCCCGGCTCGCCGTCCCGGGGGAGGGCGACACCGCGCTGGCCGCCGCCGAGGCGGCGGGCCGGCTGCGGGTGCGGGACCTCGGCGTGGAGGAGCACGACCTCACCGTCAGCCGTCACCGCGGCGTCACCGAACAGCTGGCCGGCGTGCGTCTGACGGACCTCGGCCGGGCCGTCGAGCGCCTGCGGGTGGTCAAGGACGAGCAGGAGATCGCCGACCTGCGGATCGCCGCCGAGATCGCCGACCAGGCGCTCGGCGAGCTGCTGGAGTCCATCCTGGTCGGCCGCACCGAGCGGCACCTGGCGATGGAGCTGGAGCGCCGCATGATCGACCACGGTGCCGACCGGGCCGCCTTCCCGGTCTCCGTCGGCACCGGCACCCACTCCGGCCAGGAGGCCCACCAGCCCACCGACCGCCGGGTCGAGGAGGGCGACTTCCTCACCGTGGTGCTCGGCGCGCAGTACCGGGGGTACGGGGTCTCCACCGCGCGCACCTTCGTGATCGGCGCCGCCCCCGCGCCCTGGCAGGTGGAGCTCCACCGGCTGGTCTTCCGGGCCCAGCGGGCCGGACGGGAGGCGCTCGGCCCCGGCGTCCCGCAGCACGTCCCGGACCAGGCGGCCCGGGAGATCCTGCAGGCGGCCGGTCACACCGAGCGCTCCGCGCGGCCGGTCGGACACGGAATCGGCCTGGAGATCCGGGAGGCGCCGCGCCTCGGTCCCGCCGACATGGGTAAACTGGACAACCGCGTGCCGGTCACCGTCGGCCCTGGGGTGCACATCCCGGGCAAGGGCGGGGTCCGGATCGAGGACACGCTCGTCGTACGCCCCCTCGAAGAGGGCGGGCCCGAGCTGCTCACCATCACAACCAAGGAGCTCCTCGCCCTGTAGGCCGCGGCTTCGCCGCCACGGCCCCGGGACGCCAACCCCCTTGGTTCCTTGACAGCTATATCAGGAGTAAGTGCGCCCGTGGCTTCCACGAACGATCTCAAGAACGGCATGGTCCTCAAGCTGGAGGGCGGCAAGCTCTGGTCCGTCGTCGAGTTCCAGCACGTCAAGCCCGGCAAGGGCCCGGCCTTCGTGCGCACCAAGCTCAAGGAGGTCCTGACCGGCAAGGTCGTCGACAAGACCTTCAACGCCGGCACCAAGGTCGAGACCGCCAACGTCGACAAGCGCGGCATGCAGTTCTCCTACAAGGACGGCGAGCAGTTCGTGTTCATGGACACGGACACCTACGACCAGGTCCACATCGACCCCGCCGTCGTCGGTGACGCCGCCAAGTACCTGCTGGAGGGCTTCGACGCCCTGGTCGCCATGTACGAGGGCTCGCCGCTGTACATCGAGCTCCCGGCCTCCGTCGAGCTGGTCATCTCGCACACCGAGCCGGGCGTCCAGGGCGACCGCTCCACCGGTGGCTCCAAGCCGGCCACGCTGGAGACCGGCGCCGAGATCGCCGTCCCGCTCTTCATCGTCACCGGCGAGAAGATCAAGGTCGACACCCGTGACGGCAGCTACCTCGGTCGGGTCAAGTAACAGTGACAGCTGCACGCAGCAAGGCCCGCACCAGGGCCTTCCAGATCCTCTTCGAGGCCGACCACCGCGGGGTCGACCCGCAGCGGGTGCTGGCCGACTGGGTCGCCCGCGCACGCGAGCCGAAGCCGGACGAGGGCACCCCGCAGGTCGGTGAGTACACCATGGAGCTCATCGAGGGGTACGTCCAGCACGCCCGCCGGATCGACGAGCTGATCTCGCAGTACGCGGTGGGCTGGACGCTCGACCGGATGCCGATCGTGGACCGCAACGTCCTGCGGCTCGGCGCGTACGAGCTGATCTGGGAGGACGGCGTCCCGGACGCGGTCGTCCTGGACGAGGCGGTCGAGATCGCCAAGGAGTTCTCCACGGACGACTCCCCGGCGTTCGTCAACGGTCTGCTCGCGCGGTTCATGGAGCTCAAGCCGACGATCCGCCGTAGCTGACCGCTTCGGATCCTCGCTCTGCGAAGGCCCGCTGGATCTTGTGTCCAGCGGGCCTTCGCATGCCCCGGGACGGTGGCGTATGTTGACTACCGACCGGTAACTTTGCAGCAGCGAAGGGCGAACCACCCATGACCACCGCGATCCGAAGCGAGTTCGACCGGGGCATCGCCCTGACCCCGTGCCCGGGGGCGCCGGGCCACTACGACGGTGAGTTCGACGCGGGCTGGCAGATCGGCGGCGGCATCAACGGCGGCCTGCAGCTCGCGGTGGCCGGACACGCGCTCTCGCTCCGGCACGGTGACCCCGCTCCCGACGGAGCAGGGGGTGCGCACGCCGACCCGATCTCGATCAGCGGCTACTACCTCTCCGCCGCCACCCCCGGACCGGTCGAGGTCCGGACCGAGACGGTCCGCCGCGGGCGCAGCCTCTCCACCGGCACCGCCTCGATCGTCCAGGGCGGCAAGGAGCGGCTGAGAGTCATCGCCAGTCACGGCGACCTGACCACCGCCGAGGGTGACGTGCACACCACCGCCACCCCGCCGCAGCTCCCGCCGCCCGAGCGGTGCGTCAGCGTGGCCGAGGCGCCCAGGGCGATGATCTCGCAGGCCGCGCTGCTGGAGCGGTTCGACCTGCGGCTGGACCCGGCGACCGTCGGCTGGGCCCTCGGGCAGCCCGCCAAGGCCGGCCGCATCCAGGGCTGGTTCAAGCTGGCCGACGGCCGTGAGCCGGACCCGCTGATGCTCCTGCTGGTCGCCGACGCGCTGCCGCCGGTCACCTTCGACCTCGGCATGCCCGGCTGGGCGCCGACCGTCGAGCTGACGGTCCACCTGCGGGCCAGGCCGGTCCCGGGCTGGCTGCGGGTGGTGCACTCCACCCGAAACCTGGCCGGCGGCTACTTCGAGGAGGACGCCGAGGTCTGGGACGAGTCCGGCCGCCTGGTCGCCCAGTCCCGCCAGCTCGCCAGGGTCCCGCGCCCGCAGCTGTGACGCTCCGGGGGAACCGCCCGACCGGCCCCGCAGGGTCCGGCGCGCGGTTCCCCGCCGCCCTTCGGGCACCCCCCCGGTCCGGTCCCGGGCGACGCCAGGCGATGCAGGGCGGTGCCGCACGGCCGTGGAGGACTCACGGTCGGTTACTGAGCTGTGACACGCCGTACGTGTGCGACTCGCGGGGATGGGGAGGAAGAGGACCAAGCGGCATCCCGCCGCCACCCCGGTCACAGGAGCACCAGATGTCGCGGAACAGCCACACCCCCCGGACCTTCCGCTGCACCGTCGGTGCGTCCGGCCGGGACCGGATCCAGCCCCAGTCCCGCCGCCGCAGCGAGCAGACCTTCGTCACCGGCATCCTCACCTGCCACGCCGACTTCGAGCACGCCCGGCCCTGGGGGCTGACCGACGCCGCCGACTTCGACAGCTACCTGCTGGACACCGCCGTGCTGCTGGCCGAGGCGCAGCAGGCGTACGGCAGCGTCCAGGCCAGGATGTTCCACCCCGGTGACTTCGCCGACTTCTGCCTGCTCCACCACCTCGACCCGGCCGACACCGCCGCCCGCGACCGCTACCTGCTCAACCCCTCGCTCCGCACCCAGCTGCTGCCGTACCAGGGCGAGGAGCTCTCCGGTGACTTCGTCCCCCGACTGGTCCGCGCCAGGGAGAACGGCCTGACGCTGCGCCACATCGACCTGCTGCTGGACGGCAACCTGTACGGCAGTCCCAACGGCGCGCAGGAGGCGCCGGATCCGAGGGTGCGGTCGGCCTTCGAGCAGGGCGGCGAGTTGTTCCGGCGGATGCTGGTCGGCGCGGGCTGCGGTGCGTACCAGTTCCGCTGCGCGGTGGAGGCGCCCGGCGGACGACTGACGGCGGATGCCCGGATCCTGCACTGGGAGGACGGCGTGGTCAGGCTCAACGACGAGGATCTCGACCTGGTCTGCGCGGTGTTCTGCGCGGGCCTCGCGCTCGAACTGCCCGGTGTGGCGGCACTGTACGGCTCGCAGGGCGGGGCGGGCAGCTGCGGCGAGTACCGGCAGGTGGCGTGGGCCTGGCAGAGCACCGGCTTCGGCTGGGTCCCGGCGCGGCTGGACCTGGGGGAGGTCGTGGCGGAGCCGGGCTTCGCGCTCGGCTCGGTCTGCTAGGGCCCGCGACCGCCCGGGCCCCCGAGTGGTCGAGGGCCGTGGCCGAGGGTCGTCAAGGAGCGGGGCGGCTGTGCGTGGAACGCCTGCCCGAAAGCCGTCACGGCGGGGTCCACCGACCCCGCCGTGACGTTTCTGCGCAACCGGCCGAAGATCAGACGGTGTCGTCCTCGCGGACCGCGCGCCGCGCGTCCGGGTTGAGCACGCCCCAGCTGATCAGCTGCTCGGTGAGGATCGACGGCGACTGGTCGTAGATCACGGCCAGGGTGCGCAGGTCGTCCTGGCGGATCGAGAGCACCTTGCCGTTGTAGTCGCCGCGCTGGCTCTGGATGGTGGCGGCGTAGCGCTGCAGCGGGCCGGCCTTCTCGGACGGCACCTGGGTCAGTCTCTCCAGGTCGAGCACCAGGCGCGGCGGCGGCTCGGCCGCACCGCCCGGGGTGCCGCCGGGCAGCAGCTCCTGCACCGGGACGCCGTAGAACTCGGCCAGCTCGGCGAGGCGCTGCACCGTCACCGCACGGTCGCCGCGCTCGTAGGAGCCGACCACGACCGCCTTCCAGCGCCCCTGGGACTTCTCCTCGACGCCGTGCAGGGAGAGCCCCTGCTGAGTGCGGATCGCTCGGAGCTTGGCCCCGAGTTGCTTCGCGTAGTCGCTGGACATTGGTCTCCCCGGACGAGATTGCTTCGCGTTGAGTGGTGAGCCACGAGGATCGCGGGTGGGTGACCGCTCACCCGACCACTCCACCGGTGGGTGCGTCGGTCGTCTCGTAACTCACTGTGAGGTTACGTAGAGTGAGGTAGTTGCGTCAAGCCGAATGGGGCAGTCGTGCGAATAGCGCGGGCGGCTGCTGTCAACCGCAGGCGTCCGACCGGGTTGACCTGGGGGGACGGCGGACGGGCGACCGTGCGTCGGGCGCGAGTGACCGGACTGTTAGGATGGCTGGAAGCTCTGGGTGCGCCCCGGGCAACCCCCAGACATCCTTTAAAGCCCGTCCTGTGAGGCGGGGAAGGAGGTCGGCTTCGGCATGACCACACGCATTGACTCCACGCGTCCACCGCACCAGGTGCTGGACGCCACCGACATCGCCCGGGTGATCACCCGGATCGCCCACGAGATCGTGGAGCGCGCCAAGGGCGCCGAGGATGTCGTGCTGCTCGGCATCCACACCCGAGGGGTCCACCTGGCCCGGCGGCTCGGTGCCAGGCTGACGCAGATCACCGGCCGCGAGATCCCGCTCGGCACCCTGGACATCACCATGTACCGGGACGACCTCCAGCTGAAGCCGGCCCGCGCCGCCGAGCACACCGAGGTCCCGGCCGACGGCGTCGAGGGCAAGCTGGTCGTGCTGGTCGACGACGTGCTCTTCTCCGGCCGCACCATCCGCGCCGCGCTCGACGCGCTCAGCGACATCGGCCGCCCGCGCGCCGTCCAGCTCGCCGTCCTGGTCGACCGGGGCCACCGCGAGCTGCCGATCCGGGCCGACTACGTGGGCAAGAACCTGCCGACCTCACTGCGCGAAGCCGTCCAGGTCCGGCTCTCGGAGGTCGACGGCCGGGACGCCGTCCTGGTCGGCGACCGCGACTACACCGCGCGCTCCACCCAGGCCATCGCCGGGGAGTGACGGGTGATGCGCGACACCCGCACCCGCTCGACCCGCGCCCCCTCGACCCGTACCCGCAGCAACCTCGCCGCCGCCGAACCACCCCGCACCAACCCCCCGGAGGCCGCTCTGTGAGCAGCTATCTCATTCGCAATGCCAAGATCCTCGGCGGCCCCCCGCAGGACGTCCTCGTCGCGGACGGTGTCATCCGCCAGATCGGCACCGACCTGTCGGCCGAGGCCGACATCGACATCGACGCGCACGGGCTGATCCTGCTGCCCGGCCTGGTGGACCTGCACACCCACCTGCGCCAGCCCGGCAAGGAGGAGGCCGAGACCGTCCTCACCGGGAGCCAGGCCGCCGCGATGGGCGGCTACACCGCCGTGCACGCGATGGCCAACACCAGCCCGGTCGCCGACACCGCCGCCGTGGTCGAGCAGGTCTGGCAGCTCGGCAAGGAGTCCGGCTACTGCGACGTGCAGCCGGTCGGTGCCGTGACCGTCGGCCTGGACGGCGAGGAGCTGGCCGATCTCGCGGGCATGCACGGCTCCGCCGCCGGTGTCCGGGTCTTCTCCGACGACGGCAAGTGCGTGGACGACGCCGTGCTGATGCGCCGGGCGCTCGAGTACGTCAAGACCATCGACGGCGTGGTCGCCCAGCACGCCCAGGAGCCCCGGCTCACCGAGGGCGCCCAGATGAACGAGGGCACCGTCTCCGCCGAGCTCGGACTGCCCGGCTGGCCGGCCGTCGCAGAGGAGGCGATCATCGCCCGTGACGTGCTGCTCGCCGCGCACACCGGCGCCCGGCTGCACGTCTGCCACCTGTCCACTGCGGGGTCGGTGGAGATCGTCCGCTGGGCCAAGGCCCAGGGCTGGGACGTGACCGCCGAGGTGACGCCGCACCACCTGCTGCTCACCGACGAGCTGGTCCGCTCCGGTGACCCGGTGTACAAGGTGAACCCGCCGCTGCGGACCGCCGCCGACGTGCACGCGCTGCGCGCCGCGCTCGCGGACGGCACCATCGACGCGGTCGCCACCGACCACGCGCCGCACCCGTCGGCGGACAAGGACTGCGCCTGGGCCCACGCCGCGATGGGCATGGTCGGCCTGGAGACCGCACTGTCGGTGGTCCAGCAGACCATGGTCGAGACCGGCATGCTGAACTGGGAGGGCGTCGCCGACCGGATGTCGCACCGCCCGGCCCGGATCGGCCGGCTCAGCGGCCACGGCCGACCCGTTTCGGTCGGCGAGCCTGCCAACCTGGTGCTCTTCGATCCCGCGTACCGTGGGACCGTGAACGCCGAGACCTTCGCCACACGCAGCCGCAACACCCCGTACCGCGGGCTCGAGCTGCCGGGGCGGGTGCACGCGACCTTCCTGCGCGGCGTCGCCACGGTGCTGGCCGGCGAGCTGGCCGAGCAGGGTGACCTGGCATGATCACCCTCGCCGAGCAGCAGGCCAAGGTGACCAACTGGCCCGGCTACATCGGCTGGACGGTCGGTCTGCTGATCCTGATCGCGCTGGCGTACTGGCTGATGCGGCAGGGCTGGAACTGGCGCCGCACCCTGCAGTCCGACCTGCCGCCGCTGCCCGCCGTACCCCAGGACCCGGGCCCGGCGATCCGCCAGGCCGCCGGCCGCTACCACGGCAGCACCACCGCCGGGAACTGGCTGGACCGGGTGGTCGCGCACGGTCTCGGCACCCGCAGCCTGGCCGAACTCACCCTGACCGAGCGCGGGCTGCTGGTCCGCCGCCCGGGCGACACCGACCTGTGGATCCCGGCCGAGCAGCTGACCGGAGCCCGCACCGACTCCGGCATCGCGGGCAAGGTCGTCCCGGCCGGCCTGCTGGTCGTCACCTGGACGCTCCAGGGAACCGCGCTGGACTCCGGCTTCCGGGCCGACCACCCCGATGAGCACGCCGCCTGGATCGAGGCGGTCGAAGCTCTTGTGACACGTACGAAGACGAAGAAGACGGAAGAGGCCGCCTCATGACCGCACCTGCCCCCACCACCCAGCGCCAACGGCGGGAGCGAGTGCCTGCCGTGCTCGTCCTGGAGGACGGCCGGACCTTCCGCGGCCAGGCCTACGGCGCGGTCGGCGAGACCTTCGGCGAGGCGGTCTTCAACACCGGCATGTCCGGTTACCAGGAGACGCTGACCGACCCCTCGTACCACCGCCAGGTGGTCGTGATGACGGCCCCGCAGATCGGCAACACCGGCGTCAACGACGAGGACCCGGAGTCGGGGCGGATCTGGGTCGCCGGGTACGTGGTCCGCGACCCCGCCCGGATCCCGTCGAACTGGCGCTCGCGCCGCTCGCTGGACGAGGAGCTCAGCAACCAGGGCGTCGTCGGCATCAGCGGGATCGACACCCGCGCGCTCACCCGCCACCTGCGCGAGCGCGGTGCGATGCGGGTCGGCATCTTCTCCGGCGAGGCGCTGGCCGACCAGGCCGTCCTGCTGGCCAAGGTGCAGGCGTCGCCCGAGATGAAGGGCGCCGACCTCTGCGCCGAGGTCGCCACCACCGAGAAGTACGTCGTCCCGGCGGTCGGTGCGAAGAAGTTCACGGTCGCCGCCCTCGACCTCGGCATCAAGGCGATGACCCCGCAGCGGATGGCCGAGCGCGGCATCGAGGTGCACGTCTTCCCGGCCAACTCCACGCTGGAGGAGCTCTACTCGGTCGAGCCCGACGGTGTCTTCTTCTCCAACGGCCCCGGTGACCCGGCCACCGCCGACCACCAGGTCGCCGTGGCGCAGGGCGTGCTGGAGCGCCGGACCCCGTTCTTCGGGATCTGCTTCGGCAACCAGATCCTCGGCCGCGCGCTCGGCTTCGGCACCTACAAGCTGAAGTACGGCCACCGGGGCATCAACCAGCCCGTGCAGGACCGCACCACCGGCAAGGTCGAGGTCACCGCGCACAACCACGGCTTCGCCGTGCAGGCGCCGTTGGACCGGGTGAGCGACACCCCGTACGGCCGGGCCGAGGTCTCCCACGTCTGCCTGAACGACGACGTGGTCGAGGGCCTGCAGTGCCTGGACACTCCCGCATTCAGCGTGCAGTACCACCCCGAAGCGGCGGCCGGCCCCCACGACGCCGCCTACCTCTTCGACCGCTTCGTAAGCCTGATGGCCGCCGCCCCGGCCCGCACCACCGCAGGGAGCTGACCGTGCCGAAGCGCACTGACATCAAGTCCGTCCTGGTCATCGGGTCCGGCCCGATCGTGATCGGCCAGGCGGCGGAGTTCGACTACTCGGGCACCCAGGCCTGCCGCGTGCTGCGCGCCGAGGGCCTGCGGGTCGTCCTGGTGAACTCCAACCCGGCCACGATCATGACCGACCCGGAGATCGCCGACGCCACCTACGTCGAGCCGATCACGCCGGAGTTCGTCGAGAAGATCATCGCCAAGGAGCGCCCCGACGTGCTCCTGCCGACCCTCGGCGGGCAGACCGCGCTCAACACCGCGATCTCGCTGCACGAGAACGGCACGCTCGCCAAGTACGGCGTCGAGCTGATCGGCGCCAACGTCGAGGCCATCCACAAGGGCGAGGACCGCCAGCTCTTCAAGGGCGTGGTCGAGGCCGTCAACGCCAGGATCGGCCACGGCGAGTCCGCCCGCTCGGTGATCTGCCACTCCATGGAGGACGTCCTCAAGGGCGTCGAGACGCTCGGCGGCTACCCGGTCGTGGTCCGCCCCTCCTTCACCATGGGCGGCGCCGGCTCCGGGTTCGCCCACGACGAGGAGGACCTGCGCCGCATCGCCGGCCAGGGCCTGACCCTCTCGCCGACCACCGAGGTGCTCCTGGAGGAGTCCATCCTCGGCTGGAAGGAGTACGAGCTCGAGCTGATGCGCGACAAGAACGACAACGTCGTGGTCGTCTGCTCGATCGAGAACTTCGACCCGATGGGCGTGCACACCGGCGACTCGATCACCGTCGCCCCGGCGATGACGCTGACGGACCGCGAGTACCAGACGCTCCGTGACATCGGCATCGCGATCATCCGCGAGGTCGGCGTCGACACCGGCGGCTGCAACATCCAGTTCGCGATCAACCCGGTCGACGGCCGGGTCATCGTGATCGAGATGAACCCGCGCGTCTCGCGCTCCTCCGCGCTGGCGTCCAAGGCCACCGGCTTCCCGATCGCCAAGATCGCCGCCAAGCTGGCCGTCGGCTACACGCTGGACGAGATCCCGAACGACATCACCGAGCAGACCCCGGCGTCGTTCGAGCCCACCCTCGACTACGTCGTGGTGAAGGTCCCGCGCTTCGCGTTCGAGAAGTTCCCGAGCGCCGACGCCACGCTGACCACCACCATGAAGTCGGTCGGCGAGGCCATGGCCATGGGCCGCAACTTCCCCGAGGCGCTCAACAAGGCGCTGCGCTCGCTGGAGAAGAAGGGCAGCCAGTTCTCCTGGGCCGGTGAGATCGGTGACAAGACCGAGCTGCTGACGAAGGCCCAGGTCCCCACCGACGGCCGGATCAACACCGTCATGGCGGCCATCCGGGCCGGTGCCACCCAGGAGGAGGTGTTCGAGGCCACCAGGATCGACCCGTGGTTCGTCGACCAGCTCTTCCTGCTCGACGAGATCGCCACCGAGCTGGCCGAGGCCGAGAAGCTCGACCCCGAGCTGCTCCGCTACGCCAAGCGGCACGGCTTCTCCGACCAGCAGATCGGCGAGATCCGCGGCCTGAAGCCGGACGTGGTCCGCGAGGTGCGGCACGCGCTCGGCATCCGCCCGGTCTTCAAGACCGTGGACACCTGCGCCGCCGAGTTCGCCGCCAGGACCCCGTACTTCTACTCGTCCTACGACGAGGAGAGCGAGGTCGCGCCGCGCACCAAGCCCGCAGTGATCATCCTCGGCTCGGGCCCGAACCGCATCGGCCAGGGCATCGAGTTCGACTACTCCTGCGTGCACGCCTCCTTCGCGCTCGCCGAGGCCGGGTACGAGACCGTCATGGTCAACTGCAACCCGGAGACCGTCTCCACCGACTACGACACCTCCGACCGGCTCTACTTCGAGCCGCTCACCCTGGAGGACGTGCTGGAGATCGTCCACGCCGAGCAGCAGGCCGGCCCGCTGGCCGGTGTGATCGTCCAGCTCGGCGGCCAGACCCCGCTGGGCCTGGCCCAGGCGCTCAAGGACAACGGCGTGCCGATCGTCGGCACCCAGCCCGAGGCCATCGACCTGGCCGAGGAGCGCGGCGCCTTCGGCCGGGTGCTGCGCGACGCGGGCCTGCCCGCGCCCAAGCACGGCACCGCCTTCTCCTTCGAGGAGGCCAAGGCGATCGCCGACGAGATCGGCTACCCGGTCCTGGCCCGCCCGTCCTACGTGCTCGGCGGCCGCGGCATGGAGATCGTCTACGACGAGGCGTCGCTCGCCTCCTACCTGGAGCGGCACGCCGGCCTGATCTCCGAGCACCCGGTGCTGATCGACCGCTTCCTGGACGACGCGGTCGAGATCGACGTCGACGCGCTCTACGACGGCACCGAGCTCTACCTCGGCGGCGTCATGGAGCACATCGAGGAGGCCGGCATCCACTCCGGCGACTCGGCCTGCGCGCTGCCCCCGATCACCCTCGGCGGCTACGACGTCAAGCGCCTGCGCACCTCCACCGAGGCGATCGCGCGCGGTGTGGGCGTCCGCGGCCTGATCAACATCCAGTTCGCGCTGGCCGGGGACATCCTGTACGTCCTGGAGGCCAACCCGCGCGCCTCGCGCACCGTGCCGTTCACCTCCAAGGCCACCGCCGTCCCGCTGGCCAAGGCCGCCGCCCGGATCTCGCTGGGCGCGACCATCGCCGAGCTGCGCACCGAGGGCCTGCTCCCGGCCGAGGGCGACGGCGGCACGCTGCCGGCCGACTGCCCGATCTCGGTCAAGGAGGCCGTGATGCCGTGGAGCCGCTTCCGCGACATCCACGGGCGCGGCGTGGACACCGTGCTCGGCCCGGAGATGCGCTCGACCGGCGAGGTCATGGGCATCGACAAGGTCTTCGGCACCGCGTACGCCAAGGCCCAGTCCGGCGCGTACGGCGCCCTGCCGACCAAGGGCAAGGTCTTCGTCTCGGTCGCCAACCGTGACAAGCGCAACCTGGTCTTCCCGGCCCGTGCGCTGGTCGACCAGGGCTTCGAGGTGCTGGCCACCGCCGGTACCGCCGAGGTGCTGCAGCGCGGCGGCATCCCGTCCACGCTGGTGCGCAAGCACAGCGAGGGCGAGGGCCCGAACGGCGAGAAGACCATCATCCAGCTGATCCACGAGGGTGCGGTCGACCTGATCATCAACACCCCGTACGGCACCGGCGGCCGTCTCGACGGGTACGAGATCCGCACCGCCGCCGTCTCGCGCGGCGTGCCGTGCCTGACCACCGTCCAGGCGATGGGCGCGGCGGTCCAGGGCATCGACGCGCTGCTGCGCGGCGAGGTCGGGGTGATGTCGCTGCAGGAGCACGCGGCGTTGATCAACGCCGGCCGTCAGTAGTCCGATCCCAGTGGGGGGCGCCCGTGCCGGCGCCCCCCACACCCATGCTCAGGAAGGGCTCAGCGCCGTGTACAAGCTCCTGTTCAACCTGGTCTTCAAGAAGATGGACCCGGAGAAGGCCCACCACCTCGCCTTCTTCTGGATCCGGCTGGCCGCCTCGGTGCCCGGCCTGCGTTCGCTGGTCCGCCTGGTGCTCGCCCCGCGCGACCCGCGCTTGCGCACCACCGCGCTCGGACTCGACCTGCCGGGCCCGTTCGGGCTCGGCGCCGGCTTCGACAAGAACGGCATCGGCATCGACGGACTGTCCATGCTGGGCTTCGACTTCGTCGAGATCGGCACCATCACCGGTGAGGCGCAGTCCGGCAACCCCGCGCCGCGCCTGTTCCGCCTGGTCGAGGACCGGGCGCTGATCAACCGGATGGGCTTCAACAACCAGGGCTCCGCCCGGGTCGCCGCCCGCCTCGCGGCCCGTCCGCACACCAGCTCCACCCCGGTGATCGGCGTCAACATCGGCAAGACCAAGGTGGTCGACGAGGCCGACGCCACCGCCGACTACCTGAAGAGCACCGAGCGGCTCGCCCGGCACGCCGACTACCTGGTGGTCAACGTCAGTTCGCCGAACACCCCCGGACTGCGCAACCTGCAGGCCGTCAAGGTCCTCGGCCCGCTGCTCTGGGACGTCCGCAAGAAGGCCGACGAGGTCACCTCGCGCCACGTCCCGCTGCTGGTGAAGATCGCCCCCGACCTGGCCGACGAGGACATCGACGAGATCGCTGACATGGCCCTGCACCTGGGCCTGGACGGCATCATCTGCAACAACACCACCATCGGCCGGGGCGGCCTGCGCGAGTCGGCCGCCCGGATCGAGGAGATCGGCGCGGGCGGGCTGTCCGGGGCCCCGCTCAAGGAGCGTTCGCTGGAGGTGCTGCAGCGGCTGCGCGCCCGTACCGAGGGCCGGCTGGTGCTGATCGCCGTCGGCGGCATCGAGACCGCCGAGGACGCCTGGCAGCGGATCGTGCACGGCGCGGACCTGGTGCAGGGCTACAGCGCCTTCATCTACGAGGGGCCGTTCTGGATGCGCCGCGTGCACAAGGGCCTCTCGGCCCGGCTGCGGGCGAGCGGCTACCGCACCATCGCCGACGCGGTGGGCACGGCCAAGGAGAGCTGAGGCAGGGCCTGGGGGCGCGGGGGACCGCACAGCCGGCGCTCCAGGGAGCTACACGCTCCCTGGAGCCGCGCCCGCGCCCCCCGGGGGGTGCCCGCTCGCGACCCTCGACGTGGTGTCTCGCGACCCTCGGTGGTGTGCGGAGCACGGGGGATATGACAGGGCACGTGGTGGTTTGGGAGAGTTCG
The DNA here is from genome assembly GCF_042264695.1 of Kitasatospora sp. NPDC056138. Classification (NCBI taxonomy): domain Bacteria; kingdom Bacillati; phylum Actinomycetota; class Actinomycetes; order Kitasatosporales; family Streptomycetaceae; genus Kitasatospora; species Kitasatospora sp. NPDC056138. The sequence goes on from NZ_JBHJVK010000046.1 coordinate 28,622, forward strand.
GAGCGTCACGTGCGCACAGGCCAGCCGGAAGGTGAACCACACATGGCCCACCCCGTCCAGATCCGAGCCGAGGTACTCTCCCGGACCGCCGAGGGTTCCTACCACCGCCTGGTGCTGCGGGCACCCCAGGCCGCGCCACGGGTCAGACCGGGCCACTTCGCGACCCTGGCCTGCGCCGACTCGGGCAGACTGCTGCGGCGGGCCCTCGCCATCCACCGGGCCGACCCCGAGGCCGGGACGATCGAACTGGTCATCGCCGAACGGGGCGAGGGGACAAGGGAGTTGGCCCGCACCCGGGTCGGCGACCGGCTCGACCTGATCGCCCCGCTCGGGACGCCGTTCCCGCTCCCGGACGGTCCGGTGTCCGCACTGCTGGTCGCGGACGGCTACGGCGGCGCGCCGCTGGTCGCGCTCGGCGAGGAGATCCGGCGCCGGGGCGGCCAGGTCGGCTTCATCCTCGGCGCCGCGAGCGCCGACCGGCTGTACGGGGTCGAGCAGGCCCGTGCGATCACCCAGGACGTCCTGGTGGTCACCGAGGACGGTTCGGCCGGGCTGGCCGGCAGGGTCACCGACCCGCTGGCGCAGGCGATCAAGGCGATCGACGCCACCGTGGTGCACGCCTGCGGCCCGATGCCCGTGCTGCGCGCCGTCACCACCATCGCCCTCGGCCTCGGTGCCCGCTGCCACACCGCCGTGGAGGAGGCGATGGCCTGCGGTGTCGGCATCTGCATGACCTGCGTGCTGCCGGTGGTCGGGGCGGACGGCGTGAGCCGCTTCGTCCGCTCCTGCACGGACGGGCCGGTCTTCGACGGCGCCCGGGTCCGCTGGGGCGACATCGGCACCGTACCGCCGGACCTGGAGGGCGCCGCCGCGATGGAAGGGCTGAGCTGATGGACCCTCAGGACGTGGACCTCACCGTGCAGTTCGGCCCGCTGACGCTGCCGAACCCGCTCACCACCGCCTCCGGCTGCGCCGGGTACGGGCGGGAACTGGCCAAGTTCGTCCCACTGGACGAGCTGGGCGCGGTCACCACCAAGACGATCATGCCGCTGGCGCGTTCCGGACGGGCCACCCCGCGGATGGCCGAGACCCCGTCCGGGATGCTCAACTCGGTCGGGCTGCAGGGCCCCGGCATCGACGCCTTCGTCCGCAACGAGCTGCCGTGGCTGGCCGAGCGCGGCGCCCGGGTGCTGGTCTCGATCGCGGGGGAGCGCCTGGAGGAGTTCGTCGAGCTGGCCGCCCGGCTCAACGGACAGCCCGGGGTGATCGGCCTGGAGCTCAACATCTCCTGCCCCAACACCGCCGACCGCGGCCTGCTGTTCGCCGCCAACCCGGCCACCAGCTACGACGTCGTACGGGCCGTCCGGGAGGTCGCCGACGCCGAACTGCCCGTCTACGCCAAGCTCTCGCCGGACGTCACCTCGATCACGGAGATCGCCGCCGCCTGCGTCCAGGCCGGCGCCGACGGCCTGTCCATGGTCAACACCACCCTCGGGCTGGCCATCGACCTGGACACCCTGCGGCCCGCACTGGCCGGCGGCACCGGCGGCCTGTCCGGACCGGCCATCCGGCCGATCGCGGTGCGCTGCGTCCACCAGGTGCACGCCGCGATGCTGGCCGGCCGGATCCCGCCGGTGCCGATCATCGGCATGGGCGGCATCCGGACCGGTCGGGACGCCCTGGAGTTCGCGCTCGCCGGGGCCGGCCGACTCGCCGTCGGCACCGCCCTGTTCAACGACCCGACGGCCCCGCTGCGCATCCTCGACGAGTTGCGCACCGAGCTGGCCCGACGAGGCTTCGCCAAGTTCACCGAAGCGGTGGGATACGCCCACCGCCCAGTCACCGCTGAAAGGCTCCCATGACTCTCGCCCCCTTCGGCGCCCGCCTGCGCCACGCCCTCGACACCCGTGGTCAGCTCTGCGTCGGCATCGACCCGCACGCCTCCCTGCTGGCCGCCTGGGGGCTCGGTGACGACGTCGCCGGGCTGGAGAGGTTCAGCCGCACCGTGGTGGAGGCGCTGGCCGAGCAGGTCGCCGTGCTCAAGCCGCAGGCCGCCTTCTTCGAGCGCTTCGGCAGCCGCGGCATCGCCGTCCTGGAGCGCACCGTCGCCGAGGCCCGCGAGGCCGGCGCGCTGGTGCTGATGGACGCCAAGCGCGGCGACATCGGCTCCACCATGGCCGCCTACGCCGAGACCTTCCTGTCGCCCGCCAGCCCGCTCTTCTCGGACGCCGTCACGGTCAGCCCGTACCTCGGCTTCGGCTCGCTGCAGCCCGCGCTCGACCTGGCCCGCGCCAACGGCGCGGGGGTCTTCGCGCTGGCGCTCACCTCCAACCCCGAGGGCCACGAGGTGCAGCGCGCGGTGGCCGCCGACGGCGCGAGCGTCGCCCAGAACGTGCTGCGCCGCCTGGCGGCCGAGAACGCGGGTGCCGAGCCGATGGGCTCCTTCGGTGCCGTGGTCGGCGCCACCCTGGCCGAGGCCGGGGTGGACCTGGACATCAACGGCCCGCTGCTCGCCCCCGGCGTCGGCGCCCAGGGCGCGACCGCCGCCGACCTGCCCCGGGTCTTCGGCGGTGCGGTGCGCGACGTGGTGCCCAGCGTGAGTCGCGACATCCTCAAGCACGGACCGTCCGTGACGGCGCTGCGTGACGCCTCGGCGCGCTTTGTCGAGGAAATCGGCGCCGTACTGGAAAAGTGAGCAGCATCACATCTGTTAGCAAAACCTGCTTTCCGACAGGTTGATTTGTCCGGAAAAGTCCTGGTCGGCCTTGGCTGACCAGGACTTTTCGTGTTCTTTTCCTGACGCGCGGGCTCAAGTTGGGTAGTGTCCGGCGATAGGTCACCAAAGGGCTTCGCGAAGCGTTGCTCTTGCAGGTCAGAGCCATTAGGTTCCACTGCAACCGGTGTCCTTGGCACCAAACAGTCATAGCTCATCCCTTCCTTCCACATCCCGAGGTGAACGGCGTGGCTCTTCCGCCCCTTACCCCCGAACAGCGCGCCGCTGCGCTCGCCAAGGCCGCCGATGCTCGCCGGCAGCGCGCTGAGGTCAAGAACAAGCTGAAGCACTCCAATGCCTCGCTGCGTGACGTGATCAAGGCGGGCAAGTCCGATGACGAGGTCATCGGCAAGATGAAGGTCTCCGCCCTGCTCGAAAGCCTTCCGGGCGTCGGCAAGGTGCGGGCCAAGCAGATCATGGAGCGTCTCGGGATCAGCGAGAGCCGCCGAGTGCGCGGTCTCGGATCGAACCAGATCGCGTCGCTGGAGCGGGAGTTCGGCAACACCGCCTCCTGACTCCGGCCCCCGGACTGACCCGTCCGGGCCCCCGTGGTCCCCGGAACGTCCGCGATCCGGGATAATCGGTACATGAGTGAACGTCCGCGGCTGACCGTGCTCTCCGGCCCTTCGGGGGTCGGCAAGAGCACGGTCGTCGCTCATATGAGGCAGCAGTACCCCGAGGTCTGGCTCTCGGTGTCGGCGACGACCCGGCACCCGAGGCCGGGCGAGCAGCACGGGGTCCAGTACCACTTCGTCGACAACGACGAGTTCGACAAGCTGGTCGCCAACGGCGAGTTGCTGGAGTGGGCCGTCTTCGCCGGCAACCGCTACGGCACGCCCCGCCAGGCCGTCCAGGAGAGGCTCGACCGCGGTGAGCCGGTGCTGCTGGAGATCGACCTGCAGGGCGCCCGCCAGGTGCGCGAGTCGATGCCCGAGGCGCAGCTGGTCTTCCTGGCTCCGCCGAGCTGGGAGGAGCTGGTCCGCCGGCTCACCGGCCGGGGCACCGAGTCGCAGCACGTGATCGACGAGCGGCTGGCCGCGGCCAAGGTGGAGCTGGCCGCCGAGAGCGAGTTCGACACCACCCTGGTGAACACCTCCGTCGAGCAGGTGGCGGCCGAGCTGCTAGCCTTGCTGGGTGTAGCCTGACCAGATCGTTGCCGTTACGGCAGCACCGCTGATCTGATCGGCATTTCTGTTTTTTAGCCACCGTTTCGGAAGGTTTTCGCGTGTCCTCTTCCATGACCGCGCCCGAGGGCATCATCAACCCGCCGATCGACGAGCTGCTTGAGGCCACCGACTCCAAGTACAGCCTGGTGATCTACGCGGCCAAGCGTGCGCGTCAGATCAACGCGTACTACTCGCAGCTCGGTGAGGGCCTGCTGGAGTACGTCGGCCCGCTGGTGGACACCCACGTGCACGAGAAGCCGCTGTCGATCGCTCTTCGCGAGATCAACGCGGGCATGCTCACGGCCGAGGCCATCGAGGCTGCCTGAGCCCGTCGTCGAAGGGGCCCGTCGGACTGTCGTCCGGCGGGCCCCTTCGACGTGCCGAGGCTCCTGCGCGGCGCCTTCGCGGTCGTTCGCCGTGCCGCGGGGCCTTCGAGGTCCTCCGCCGTGCCTTTGCTGTGCCGTGGGACACGGTCTGGTGCAGTCGGCTTCTGATGCGCCGTAGGGTGGGCGTGACCCCACCCGGAGGAGAGAGACCCCGTCATGAACGCTCGCCCGGAGCAGCCCGACGCCCCCCGTGTCGTCCTCGGCGTCAGCGGCGGCATCGCCGCGTACAAGGCCTGTGAGCTGCTGCGGCGGTTCACCGAGTCCGGGCACCAGGTGACCGTGGTGCCGACCGCGGCCGCGCTGCACTTCGTCGGCGAGGCCACCTGGGCCGCGCTCTCCGGCCGGCCGGCCGCCACCGAGACCTGGGACCGGGTGCACGAGGTCCCGCACGTGCGGATCGGCCGGGAGGCCGACCTGGTGGTGGTCGCCCCGACCACCGCGGACATGCTCGCCAAGGCCGCCCACGGCCTGGCCGACGACCTGCTCACCAACACCCTGCTGACCGCGGGCTGTCCGGTGGTCCTCGCCCCCGCCATGCACACCGAGATGTGGGAGCACCCGGCCACCCGGGAGAACGTCGCCACCCTTCGCCGCCGGGGCGTGATCGTGCTGGAGCCGGCCGTCGGACGGCTGACCGGTGCGGACACCGGCAAGGGCCGGCTGCCGGAGCCGGAACAGATCTTCGAGGCCTGCCGCCGGGTGCTCGCCAGGGGCCGCCTGGAGCAGGACCTGGCGGGACGCCACGTGGTGATCTCGGCGGGCGGCACCCGTGAGCCGCTCGACCCGGTCCGCTTCCTCGGCAACCACTCCTCCGGCAAGCAGGGCTACGCGCTGGCCACCACGGCCGCCGCCCGCGGCGCGCGGGTCACCCTGCTCTCGGCCAACGCCACCCTGCCCGACCCGGCCGGGGTGGACGTGGTGCACGTCTCCACGGCACTCCAGCTGCGCGAGGCCGCGCTGAAGGCCGTGCTGGACGCCGACGCGGTGGTGATGGCCGCGGCCGTGGCCGACTTCCGTCCGGCCGAGTACGCCACCGGCAAGATCAAGAAGGTGGACGGGGTGGACCAGCCGCCGATCGCGCTGGTCCGCAATCCGGACATCCTCGCCGAGCTCTCCGCCCGGCGGGCCAGGCCCGGCCAGCTGGTGGTCGGCTTCGCCGCCGAGACCGACGACGTGCTCGCCAACGGCCGTGCCAAGCTCGCCCGCAAGCGCTGCGACCTGCTGGTGGTCAACGAGGTCGGCGGTGGCAAGGCGTTCGGGCAGGACACCAACGCCGCGGTGCTGCTCGGCGCGGACGGCGCAGAGATTGCCGTTCCCGACGGGCCCAAGGAGGCGCTGGCGGATAGGGTCTGGGACGAGGTCGCCGCTCGCCTCGGGTGATCCCGGGACGGGGTTCGCGAGGAGTTCGGGCGGACGATCGAATATGAGTGATCGGTCTCAAGATTTCGATGTGAGTGCCGTCAGCCGGTAGCTGACCGTTACACTCCAGGAATCAAGTCTTTCCGGATGCCTCCGGACCCCGGAGGCGTTCAGTCAGCAGCCGCTGCAACCCCAGGGAGCGCTGTGTCTCGCCGCCTGTTCACCTCGGAATCCGTGACCGAGGGACACCCCGACAAGATCGCTGACCAGATCAGCGACACCATCCTGGACGCCCTCCTCAAGGAAGACCCGACCTCCCGGGTCGCCGTGGAGACGCTGATCACCACCGGCCTGGTGCACATCGCCGGTGAGGTGACCACCAAGGCGTACGCGCCGATCGCGCAGCTGGTCCGGGAGAAGATCCTGGAGATCGGCTACGACAGCTCGAAGAAGGGCTTCGACGGCGCGTCCTGCGGCGTCTCGGTCTCGATCGGCGCGCAGTCCCCGGACATCGCCCAGGGTGTCGACACCGCGCACGAGCACCGGGTCGAGGGCGACGACGACGAGCTCGACCGCCAGGGCGCCGGCGACCAGGGCCTGATGTTCGGCTACGCCTGCGACGACACGCCCGAGCTGATGCCGCTGCCGATCACCCTCGCGCACCGCCTCTCGCGCCGCCTGACCGAGGTCCGCAAGAACGGCACCATCCCGTACCTGCGCCCGGACGGCAAGACCCAGGTCACCATCGAGTACGACGGCGACAAGGCCGTCCGCCTGGACACCGTCGTGGTCTCCACCCAGCACGCCAGCGACATCGACCTGGACTCGCTGCTCACCCCGGACATCCGCGAGTTCGTCGTGGAGCCGGAGCTCAAGGCGCTCGCCGACCAGGGCATCAAGCTGGTCACCGAGGGCTACCGCCTGCTGGTGAACCCGACCGGCCGCTTCGAGATCGGCGGCCCGATGGGCGACGCCGGGCTCACCGGCCGCAAGATCATCATCGACACCTACGGCGGCATGGCCCGCCACGGTGGCGGTGCCTTCTCCGGCAAGGACCCGTCCAAGGTCGACCGCTCCGCCGCGTACGCGATGCGCTGGGTCGCCAAGAACATCGTTGCGGCCGGTCTGGCGCAGCGTGCCGAGGTCCAGGTCGCGTACGCGATCGGCAAGGCCGAGCCGGTGGGTCTGTTCGTGGAGACCTTCGGCACCGAGACCGTTCCGGTGCTGAAGATCCAGGAGGCCGTCACCGAGGTCTTCGACCTGCGTCCGGCCGCGATCATCCGCGACCTCGACCTGCTGCGCCCGATCTACTCCCTGACCGCCGCGTACGGCCACTTCGGCCGTGAGCTGCCGGAGTTCACCTGGGAGCGGACCGACCGCGCCGAGGCGCTGAAGAAGGCCGTCAGCGCCTGATCCACACCACCGCGTGCCGCAGGCGGCGGTCACCCTTCACGGGGTGGCCGCCGCCTGCGGTTGTGCGCCGGGCAGGCGCGGCGCAGCCTGGGCTGGCGGCTGGCGGCTGGCGGCTGGCGGCTGGCGGCTGGCGGCGGGCCGGTTGGTTGGCGGTCGGCCGGGTGGGGTCGGGAGGCAGCCGGTCAGGGGGCGGCTGATCGGGGGTGCGGGGAACTGCGCGCGGCGGGAGGCGCCGGGCGAGGCCGGCCACGGCGGGTGGGTTGCATCCCGTTGCCCCGGTGAGGTCCGGACCCCCGGTGCGCTTCGGATTCCGGTGGGTTCCGGCCCTGCCGCGAGGGCTGCGGGTGGGGCCGTTCGGCCACGTTGTCGGTGCCGGGGGCTATGTTGGGCAGGCCCGGGGTGGCGGGTCGCATGGAGGGCGGATGAGCAGCACAGACGGAGCCGGTGAGCAGCTGGCGTTCATCCGGGAGACGGTCCGCAAGGCCAAGCCCCGGACGTGGCGCGGCGCCCAGCTGGCGGACGACCTGCCGGTGGCGCGGGTGCTGGTCGACAAGGGGCTGCTCCATCTCGACCAGTACTTCGACTACGCCGTTCCCGCGACCATGGCCGAGGAGGCGCAGCCCGGTGTCCGGGTGCGGGTCCGCTTCGGTGCCAGGATCGTCGCGCCGGGCCGTCGTGAGGGTGGCGAGCTGCACAGCGGCTTCATCGTCGAGCGCCGGGCCGACTCCGACTACGCGGGCCCGCTGGCCCCGCTCGCCCAGGTGCTGTCCCCGGAGCGGGTGCTCACCCCCGCGCTGCTGCGGCTCTGCCGCACGGTCGCGGACAGGTACGCGGGTTCGCTCGCCGACGTGCTCCAGCTGGCGATCCCGCCCCGGCACGCCAAGGCCGAGGCCGAGCCGTCGGCACCGCTGCTGCCGGTGCCGCCCCGCCCCGAGCCCGGGAGCTTGACCCGCTACCCGCAGGGCGCGGACTTCCTGGCGGCGCTCGCCGAGGGGCGTTCGCCGCGTGCGGTGTGGACGGCGCTGCCCGGGCCGACCTGGCCGGAGGAGATCGCCCGCGCCGTCGCCGCGACCCTGGCCGGCGGCCGGGGCGCGCTGGTCGTCCTGCCGGACGGCCGGGCGGTGGCCCGGGTGGACGAGGCCCTCACCGCGCTGCTCGGCGAGGGCCGGCACGCCGTACTGGCTGCCGACCTCGGGCCGAAGGAGCGCTACCGGCGCTGGCTGTCGGTCAGCCGGGGCGCGGTGCGGGCCGCGGTCGGGACACGGGCGGCGGTCTTCGCCCCGGTCCGGGACCTGGGCCTGGTGGTGGTCTGGTCGGACGGCGACAGCAGCCACAGCGATCCGCGGGCCCCGCACCCGCACGTCCGGGAGGTCGCGCTGCTGCGGGCCGCCGAGGAGAACGCGGGCGTCCTGCTCGGCGGGCTGTCGGTGACGGTGGAGGCCGCGCAGCTGCTGCGCACGGGCTGGGCGCGCCCGCTGGCCGCCGAGCGCGAGACCGTCCGGGCGGTGGCCCCCCGGGTGCGTACGGTCACCGACCAGGACCAGGCGCGGGACGCCGCGGCCCAGGCGGCCCGGCTGCCGTGGCTGGCCTGGGAGGTCGCGCACGAGGCGCTGAAGCTGGGCCCGGTGCTGATCCAGGTTCCCCGCCGGGGCTACGTGCCGAGGCTGGCGTGCGGGCGGTGCCGTACGCCGGCGCGGTGCCGGCACTGTGTGGGGCCGCTGGAGGCGGGCTCGGCCGGCGCGCCGCTGGAGTGCGGCTGGTGCGGGCAGCCGGAGGCGGAGTGGCACTGCCCCGAGTGCGGCTCGTTCCGGCTGCGGGCGCAGGTGGTCGGTGCCCGGCGGACGGCCGAGGAGCTGGGCAAGGCGTTCCCCCGGGTGCCGGTCCGTACCTCGGGCCGCGACGCGGTGCTCGCCGGTGTCTCCGGGGAGCCGGCGTTGGTGATCTCCACGCCGGGTGCGGAGCCGGTCGCGGAGGGCGCCGGGTACGCGGCCGCGCTGCTGCTGGACGGCTGGGCCCTGCTGGGGCGTCCGGATCTGCGGGCGGGGGAGGAGGCGCTGCGGATGTGGACGGCCGCCGCCGGGCTGGTGCGGCCCGCCGAGCAGGGCGGCACGGTGGTGGTGGTCGCCGAGGCGACGGCGCGGCCGGTGCAGGCACTGGTGCGCTGGGATCCGGCCGGGCACGCGGCGCTGGAACTGGAGGAGCGGACGGCGCTGCACTTCCCGCCGGTCTCCCGGATGGCCTCGGTGACGGGTGCGCCGCACGCGGTCGCCGACCTGCTCTCGCTGGTCCGGCTGCCGGAGGGGACGGATGTGCTCGGCCCGATCGAGGTGCCCGGCGGGCGGGGCGAGGAGCTGGAGCGTGCGCTGCTGCGGGTCGCGCCGGGGCAGGGGGCGGCGCTGGCGGCGGCCCTGAAGGCGGCGCAGATCGCCCGGGTGGCGCTGCGGACGGCGGATCCGGTGAAGGTGCGGATCGATCCGCCGGACATCGGCTGAGCTCCTTCGGGCCGGGCTCACCCGGGCCGAGCTCTTTCGGGCCGAGCCCTTCCGGAGGGGCGGAGATGTGGGGAACTGCGGGAGGGGGGAGCTGTACCGGTTGCCGGTGGGCGGGGTGCACCGCCCCCTGCGGGGCCACGCGGTGCACCCCGCTCCCCCCGGGAGATGTGCGGCACAGATCTCTTCCGATTCGCGCAGTTCCCCGCGCCCCTGTGTGCCCGCCCGATCGTGCCGGGGCGCGGCCGGGGTCAGCCGCGCAGCGGGATGCTCGGGCGCTCCAGGCCGCCCTGGCGGGCGGCGGGGACGGTGCGGGCCAGCGGCTGGGTGCCGGCGGGCAGCTCCTCACCGCGGTCCGGGCGGGACGGTCCGGGGACGCCCGGTGCCGGCACGGCCGCCGCCAGCAGTTCGCTGCTCGGGCGGCGCATGCCGTACCGCCGGTGCACCGCCTGCTTGGTGACGCCCAGGGCGGAACCGACGGAGTCCCAGGAGAATCCCAGCGCCCGGTCGAACTCGACGGCCGCCGCGACCAGCGTCTCCACGCTCTCGCGCAGCTCCTGGGCGAGCCGGACGGTGGGGGCGGGCGCGCGCCCGTACACCACGAATCCGGCGGAGGTACTGGGCCGACGCGGCCGGTAGACGTTGCCCAGCTGGGCGGTGAGGGTGCGCAGGGCGTCCACCTGTCGCCGCACCCGCTCGATGTCCCGCACCAGCAGGTGCAGGCTGGCCCGCGCCCGCGCGTCGTGGTTGATCTGCTCGGCCATGGCCCTCTGTGCCACCTCTCCGTACGGTGAATCCGGTCGGGACGCGTTCGCGTCCCGGTCAATCCCACTTGACCAACGCCGGACGGGCGCCGGGGTCACGCGCTGCGACCAGACGGGATATGCCAGAAGCTGGGCCGAACGGGCGTCCCGGATTGCATAGACTTCCCCGTGGCCTCCGCAGATGCCCGAACCGAACCGCACCGAACCAGCACTGCAACCGCACCGAACCAGCGCCGAACCCGTACCGACAGGAGCTCCCAGCCATGGCGATCCAGCCGATCCGGATCTTCGGTGACCCCGTGCTCCGCGCCACCGCACGGCCGGTGACCACCTTCGACAAGGAGCTGCGCGGGCTGGTCAAGGACCTCACCGACACCATGCTGGACGCCCCGGGCGCGGGCCTGGCGGCGCCTCAACTCGGCGTCTCCCTGCGGGTGTTCACCTACAACGTGGACGGTGTGGTCGGCCACCTGATCAACCCCGACCTCAGCCTCACCGACGAGGAGCAGGACGGCCCCGAGGGCTGTCTGTCGCTGCCGGGCCTGCGCTTCGACACCAAGCGCGCGTTCGGCGTGGTCGCCAAGGGCTTCAACATGTACGGCGACCCGGTGAGCATCGAGGGCACCCAGCTGCTGGCCCGCTGCATCCAGCACGAGACCGACCACCTGGACGGGATCGTCTTCATCGACCGCCTGGACCGCGAGCAGCGCAAGGCCGCGCTCAAGGCGATCCGCGAGGCGGACTGGGGCGACGGCCCGGCGCCGACCGTCAAGATCTCCCCGCACAGCACCTTCGGCTCCGCCCGCTGACCTCCGCAAGCCCCCCAGAAAGGCACCCATGCGCCTCGTCTTCGCCGGCACCCCCGAGGTGGCCGTTCCCGCCCTGGACGCCCTGCTGGCCTCCGACCGGCACGAGGTCGTCGCGGTGGTCACCCGCCCCGACGCCCCCGCCGGGCGCGGCCGCCGACTGGTCGCCAGCCCCGTCGCCCAGCGCGCCGAGGAGGCCGGGATCGAGATCCTCAAGCCGGCCAAGCCGAGCGACGCCGACTTCCAGGCCAGGCTCACCGAGATCGCCCCGGACTGCTGCCCGGTGGTCGCCTACGGCGCGCTGCTGCGCCCCGGCACCCTGGAGATCCCCGAACACGGCTGGGTCAACCTGCACTTCTCGCTGCTCCCGGCCTGGCGCGGGGCCGCTCCCGTCCAGCACGCGGTGCTCGCGGGCGACGAGGTGACCGGCGCCTCCACCTTCCTGATCGAACAGGGTCTGGACTCCGGCCCGGTCTTCGGCCTGCTCACCGAGGAGATCCGTCCGAACGACACCAGCGGCGTCCTGCTGGACCGCCTCGCGCACGCGGGCGCCCGCCTGCTGGTCGCGACCATGGACGGCATCGAGGACGGCACCCTGCAGGCCGTCCCGCAGCCCGCCGAGGGCATCACCCTCGCGCCCAAGATCACCGTCGAGGACGCCAGGATCGACTGGTCCCACCCCGCCCTGCGGATCGACCGCGTGGTGCGCGGCTGTGCCCCCGCACCCGGCGCCTGGACCACCTTCCGTGGCGAGCGGCTCAAGCTCTCCGGCCCGGTCAGGCTGCTGACGGAGGCCGCCGAGCTCGCCCCCGGCGAGCTCGCGGTCGCCAAGAACAGCGTGCGGGTCGGTACCGGGAGCCACGAGGTCGAGCTGGGCGAGGTCCAGCCGCAGGGCAAGAAGCCGATGCGCGCGGCAGACTGGGCCCGAGGCGTCCGGATCGAGTCCGGCGAGCTGCTCGGGCTCTGAGCCGCCGCCGCACCACTGTTGCAGTACCGCCGCAGCACCGCCGCCGTGGTACCGCCACGCCGCCGTCGCAGTACCACCGTTGCAGCACCGCCGTCGCAACCGGCGCCGACCACCTAACCAACGCAGCACCTTCCGAGGCATCAAGTGAGCACTCCCAGCGCCAAGCGCGCCCCCCGTCCGCACCGCCGTCCCAAGAAGGACCCGGCCAGGATCGTCGCCTTCCGCGCCCTGCGGGCGGTGGACGAGCGCGACGCGTACGCCAACCTGATCCTGCCGTCGCTGCTGCGCGAGGCCGAGCAGAAGGGCATGGACCGCCGCGACGCCGCGCTGGCCACCGAGCTGGTCTACGGCACGCTGCGCCTGCAGGGCACCTACGACGCGGTCATCGCCGCCTGCATCGACCGCCCGCTGCGGGAGGTGGACCCGCCGGTCCTGGACGTGCTCTCGCTCGGCGCGCACCAGCTGCTCACCACCCGGATCCCCACCCACGCGGCGGTCTCCGCCACCGTCGAACTGGCCCGTGCGGTGCTCGGTGAGGGGCGCGCCAAGTTCGTCAACGCCGTCCTGCGCAAGATCAGCGCCCAGGACCTGGACACCTGGGTGCAGCAGGTCGCCCCGCCGTACGAGCAGGACGCCGAGGACCACCTCGCGGTCGTCCACTCGCACCCGCGCTGGGTGGTCTCCGCGCTCTGGGACTCGCTCGGCCGCTGGCAGCCGGACGCCTCCGGCCGGACCGCGATCGAGGAGCTGCTGCGGGCCGACAACGACCGCCCCGAGGTGACCCTGGTCGCCCGCCCCGGCCGCGCCACCGTCGGCGAACTGCGCGAGGCGCTGCCCGAGGCGCAGGCCGGACGCTGGTCCCCGTACGCGGTGCGGCTCGCCGAGGGCGGCGAGCCCGGCGGTATCGAGGCCGTCCGGGAGAACCGGGTCGGTGTCCAGGACGAGGGCAGCCAGCTGGTCGCGCTCGCCCTGGCCAACGCGCCGGTGGAGGGCTCGGACCGGCTCTGGCTGGACGGCTGCGCGGGCCCCGGTGGCAAGGCCGCGCTGCTCGGTGCCCTCGCGGCCGAGCGCGGCGCCGCGCTGGTGGCCTCCGAGAAGCAGCCGCACCGCGCCCGCCTGGTCGCGCGTGCGCTGAACGGCAACCCCGGGCCGTACACGGTGATCGCCGCCGACGGCACGCGTCCCGCCTGGCGGGAGGGTGCCTTCGACCGGGTGCTGGTGGACGTGCCGTGCTCCGGGCTCGGCGCGCTGCGGCGTCGGCCGGAGGCCCGCTGGCGCCGACGGCAGGACGACATCCCCGGCTTCGGGCCGCTCCAGCGCGACCTGCTGCGTGCGGCGGTCCGGGCCACCCGGGTCGGCGGGGTGGTCGGCTACGCGACCTGCTCGCCGCACCTCGCCGAGACCCGTGCGGTGGTGGACGACGTGCTGCGCGCGGAGCCCGGCCTGGAGTGGATCGACGCGCGCCCGCTGCTGCCCGGTGTGCCCGCGCTGGGGGAGGGACCGGACGTCCAGCTCTGGCCGCACCTGCACGGTACCGATGCGATGTACCTGGCACTGCTGCGGCGTACTGCCTAGCCGCACTTCGGGGGCCGGCGGCCGGTGGCTCGGGGCCGCCGGGCAGTGTGCAGGGGGCGGCGGGCAGCGCGCGGGCCCCTGTCCGCCGGCTGTGGGCGCGCAGCGGGAGGCGGAGCCCGCGCTGTTCCTCCGGCGGGCCGGGTGCAGCACCCCGGGACGTGGCGGGGTGCACCCGGCCCGTGACCCGGTCCGCCGGGCCCGGCCGAAGGCGGTCGTCCTCCGCAGCCGCGCCCGCTGTTGACCGCGTCCCGCAGCCGCGCCCGCGGTCGACCGGGCCGTGGGGCCGGTCGGGCCGTGGAGTCGGCAACGTCCCGTGGTCGACCGCACCGTGCGGTCGAGCGCGCGACGGTCCGCTACCCGGCGTGGCGCTTCCTGGGAGGGTCAGGTTTCGCAGATGGCCGTCAGGATGCGCTGAAGCAGGCGGTCGAAGACGGCGTCCGGGCCGCTCGGGGCGGGCCCCTCGGCGAGGACCTGGGCGAGCCTCGGGTACCCGCCGCTCATGGCGACGCCCTGGAGGTAGGTCACCATGTCGGAGATCCAGCGCGGGCTGCTGCCGGTCGCCGAGCGTTCCCATTCGGCGAACTGGCAGAGGAACCCGTTGAGTTGGGACATCGCCTCCATCTTGGCCGAGCCGGTCAGTTCGGTGCCGGCCAGCGCGCCGAGGAAGTGCTCGGTGTAGCGCAGCCCGTTCGGTCCCAGTGACGGCCTGGTGGCGATCAGCCGCGCCGCCCAGCCGTGCCGGCGCAGAACGGCGAGCTGTCGGCCGGCCAGCGCGGTGAGGTCGGCCCGCCAGTCGCCGGAGGGCTCGGTGGGGAGCTCGTACTCGCCCGCGATCTGGTCGACCATCAGGTCGAAGAGGTGTTCCTTCTTCGGGACGTAGTTGTAGAGCGACATCGTCCCCGCGCCGAGCTCTGCGGCGACCTTGCGCATGGAGACCGCGTCCAGTCCTTCGGCGTCCGCGATTCTGACGGCGGCCGCCGCGATCGAGGCTCGGCTGTGCGCGGGACGTGGGCCCCGGCCGCTGTGCTCCGGGAGGAGCCAGATCAACTCGGGGGCTTCGGGCTGGCGGGACGGCATGTCGAAAGATCACCTCGGCAGCCAGTTTACTTAAGTACACCGTACGTAGTAGCGTCTGGGTATGTTCTACGTACGCCGTACCTAGAAAGGCGTCAGCATGACCGAGACAGCCATCGCCGTCGAGGGCCTGCGCAAGAGCTTCGGTGCGACCGACGCGCTGCGCGGCCTCGACCTGACCGTCCCGGCCGGCACCGTGTGCGGCCTGCTCGGCCCCAACGGTGCGGGGAAGACCACCGCCGTGCGGGTCCTGGCCACCCTTGCGCTGCCCGACGCGGGCAGCGCCCGGGTCAACGGCTACGACGTGGTCCGTCGGCCCGCCCAGGTCCGCCGCTCGATCGGGCTCGCCGGGCAGTACGCCGCCGTCGACGAGGGCATCACCGGGCGGGACAACCTCCACCTGGTCGGCCGCTTCCACGGGCTGGGCGTCCGGGGTGCCCGCCGCCGCGCCGGCGAACTGCTCGAACGCTTCGACCTCGACGAGGTCGCCGACCGCCTGGTGCGCACCTACTCCGGCGGCCAGCGCCGCCGGCTCGACCTGGTCGCCAGCCTGGTCACCGCGCCGCCCGTGCTCTTCCTGGACGAGCCCACCACCGGTCTCGACCCGCGCAGCCGTCAGGAAATCTGGGACGCGGTGCGGGAGTTGGCCGCCGGTGGTGCCACCGTGCTGCTCACCACCCAGTACCTGGACGAGGCGGACCGGCTCGCCGACGCCGTCGCCGTGATCGACCGCGGGGTGGTCATCGAGTCCGGTACGCCCGCCCGCCTCAAGGCCGCGATCGGCACCCGGATCGAGGTCACCGTCGCGGAAGCGGCGCAACTCGGCGCAGCTGCAGCCGTGTTGGCCCACTTCGCAGCCGGGGAGCCGGTCGCCGAACCGGTCGAACGGCGTGTCGTGGTAACCTCCGCCGCCGGCCGCAGCGTCGCTCTGCCGCAGCTCGTCCGGGAGCTCGACTCCGCCGGCGTGGCCGCGCAGGACGTGGCGCTGCGCACCCCCTCGCTCGACGACGTCTTCCTCGCACTCACCGCCCCACCCGGGAGGGCCGCCTGATGAGCACCGCCACAACGACCGTCTCCGCCAACCCCGTTGCCGCCCCGCCGGGCCGGGTCCGACTGCTCTCGGACACCCGGACCTCCGCCGTGCGCGTCCTGCTGGCCTACCGGCACTCGCCGGGCCTGATCCTCGCCTCGCTCGCGGTCCCGGTGGTGATGGTGCTGGTCTTCGGGTACGTCTTCGGCAGTGCGATGACCGTGCCCGGCAGCGGCAACTACCGCGAGTTCCTGATGCCCGGCCTGTTCGTGATGGTCGCCGTCAACGGACTGATGCCCACCATGGTCGGCGCCGCGCGGGACGTCGGCCGGGGCATCACCGACCGGATGCGGTCCATGCCGGTCTCCCGCACCGCACTGCTGCTCGGCCAGGCGCTCGCCGATCTGCTGGTGAACATCGTCGTCCTGGTCCCGCTCACCCTGGTCGGCCTCGCCGTTGGCTGGCGGATCCGCGACGGCCTCGGTCCGGCCCTCGGTGCGTACGGGCTGCTGGTGCTGTTCCGGTTCGTCATGACCTGGGTCGGCATGTACCTCGGTCTGGCCGCCGGGAAGGAGGAACTGGCCGGCCAACTGTCGGTGCTCACCTTCCCGTTGGCCATGGTGACCAACGCTTTCGTGCCCACCGGCGGCATGCCGGTCTGGCTGCGCGCGGTCGCGGAGTGGAACCCGGTCAGCGCGGTGGTCGGCGCCTGCCGTCGGCTGTTCGACAACCCCGGGGCCGTGGGGTCGGCCTGGCCGGTGCAGCACCCGGTCACCGCCACCCTGCTCTGGTCGGGGCTGCTGCTGGCGGTGTTCGCCCCGCTGGCCGTCCGCAAATTCGTCTCGCACGGACGGTAGTTCGGGGACCGGGCCGGATCGAACCTGATCGAACTGAATCGAAGCCGGCTGAATCGGCGTGAACCGGGGCGGACCGGTGTGGATCAGGGTGGACCCGCGTGGACCGAGGCGGATCGGAGCGGATCGAGGCGGACCGGGTGCGGCTCGCGGCCGTCGGGTGCCGGATGCTGGACAAGCGGGCTGGTGCGGGCGGAGGGTGACGGCATGAAGTTCACCCATCTCGGCCGCACCGGCCTCACCGTCTCCCGCCTCTGCCTGGGCACCATGAACTTCGGCCCGCACACCGAGGAGGCCGAGGCGCACGCCATCATGGACACCGCCCACGATCTGGGCATCAACTTCTTCGACACCGCCAACGTCTACGGCTGGGGCGAGAACAAGGGCCGCACCGAGACCATCATCGGCAACTGGTTCGCCAAGGGCGGCGGCCGGCGCGAGAAGACCGTGATCGCCACCAAGCTCTACGGCGACATGGGGGAGTGGCCCAACGAGGGCAAGCTCTCCGCGCTCAACATCCGCCGCGCGGTGGACGCCAGCCTGCGGCGGCTGCAGACCGACCACATCGACCTCTACCAGATGCACCACATCGACCGGGCCACGCCCTGGGAGGAGATCTGGCAGGCCATGGAGGTCCTGGTCGCCCAGGGAAAGATCATTTATGTCGGCTCCAGCAACTTCGCCGGCTGGCACATCGCCCAGGCCCAGGAGGCCGCCAGGGCACGCCACTTCCTCGGTCTGACCAGCGAGCAGTCGCTCTACAACCTGATGGAGCGCAGCCTGGAGCTGGAGGTCGTCCCGGCCGCCGAGCACTACGGCCTCGGCCTGATCCCCTGGTCCCCCCTGCACGGCGGACTGCTCGGCGGCGTCCTGCGCAAGGAGAGCGAGGGCGTCCGGCGGCTCAACGAGCACGCGGTGGGCCGCCTGGAGGCCAAGCGCGAGCAGCTCGCGGCCTACGAGGACTACGCGGCCGAACTCGGCCACGAGCCCGGCGACATCGCCCTCGCCTGGCTGCTCTCCCGCCCTGCGGTCACCGCTCCCATCGTCGGCCCGCGCACCCTGGAGCAGCTGCACGCCGCCGTCCGGGCACTCGACCTGACGCTGGACCAGAAGGCGCTCGACCGCCTGGACGAGATCTTCCCGGGGCACCGTCCGGCCCCGGAGGCGTACGCCTGGTGACGACTCCCGCCAGGCGCGATCCCTCGGCCTGAGCGGCGGCACGCGCCCGGAAGCGGACACTCCGTGTGCCGACGGGTGCTGTCCGTGTTCACGACGTGCTCGCCGCCCCGCCGTGGGGCGGCGAGCACGTCCGTGCGCCACAATCGGAAGCGTGGAGCCGATCACTCACCAGGTGCCCTACTACTCCCAGTGGGAGTCCCCGGAGCTCGTCCCGGACATCCTCGACGGGACGCTGCTCGCCTCCAGCGACCCGCTCTGGGAGCGCTCGGGTGCCGCCAGCCCGGAGGAGTACGAGTACTGGTCCTGGCGGTTGTGCGGGATGGCCTGTCTGCGGATGGCGCTCGACTTCTGGTGGGGTGTCGGTCCGGCCCCGGTGGCCCTGGCGCAGGAGTGCCTGGCGGCGGGGGCCTACGTCCGGCACCCGGACGGCAGGCTCGACGGGCTGATCCACGCGCCCTTCGCGGCCTACGTGCACCAGCGGTGGGGCCTGGCGGCGGAGGCCCGGTCGCCGCTGGCGGCCGAGGAGTTGCCCGACCTGCTGGCGGCCGGGCGGCTCGCCGTGCTCTCGGTGCACCCGTCCATCCGCACCCTGGATCCGCAGCCGCCCCGCACCGGCGGTCACTTGGTGCTGGCAGTCGGCGCGGACCAGGGCCACCTGCTCATCCACAACCCGTCTGGCTTCCCCGACGGCTCGCAGAGCTTCGCCCGGGTGCCGTGGGCCGACCTCGGCCGCTTCTACGCGGGGCGGGGGATCGTACTGGGGTCGTACGCGGACTGAGCCGGCCGAGCGGGCTGGGTGGGTGGTAGCAGCTCCGGACCGGTTCGACTGCCTGAGTGGCACGTTGGTCGGGTGCCGCCGAGGGGTGGGCGTGCCGTGAACGACAGCGCCCGTCCCGACCGTGGCGGTCGGGACGGGCGGGATCACCGGGGAGGGGATTTCGTCAGGACACGCGCCGGAACTTGGACTCCGGCCTGATCAGCTCGGGCTTCAGCAGCGCCTGCTCCGGCTGTGCCGCTGCCATCATCGGCAGTGCCGTGAGTTGGACCCAGGCGTTGTCGTCGCAGGTCAATGTCGGCGCTGGCCCGTTTGTGGCACAGGAGGTCTCAAAGACGTTGCCGTCCGTCGTGACCGTCTTGATGAACACGTTGTTGCCCATGTTCGCTACGCCGATGCCACAGGGAACGCCCGTCAAGCCCGGGTGATCGGTGAGCTCGACCCAGTTGACCGGGTTGAAACCGGTCGGCGGGGCGGGATTGATGATCTGCCGACCGATGAAGATCCGGCCGTCCGCCCTGAGCACTGCTGTGTACTGCGAATTGCCCATGATGTTGGCGTCGAGGTTGACGCAGGGACCGGTGGCTCCGGTGGCGCCCGTCGGCCCCGTCGGCCCGGTCGGTCCGGTGGCGCCCGTGTTACCGGTGGCTCCGGTGGGGCCGGTCGGTCCGGTGGCGCCCGTGTTTCCCCTCGGTCCGGTCGGCCCGGTCGGTCCGGTGGCGCCCGTGTTTCCCCTCGGTCCGGTCGGCCCCGTGGGGCCGGTGGCGCCCGTGTTTCCCCTCGGTCCGGTCGGCCCGGTGGGGCCGGTGGCGCCGGTGACTCCGCTGGCAGGTCCCGTAGGGCCGGTCGCGCCGGTGGCTCCGGTCGGCCCCGTCGGGCCGGTCGGTCCGGTGGCGCCCGTGTCTCCGGTGGCTCCGGTCGGCCCGGTCGCGCCCGTAGCTCCGGTCGGCCCGGTGGGCCCGGTGGGGCCGGTCGGTCCCGTCGGGCCGGTGCGGCCCTCCTTCTCGCACTTGTGGCCGTGGTCTCCACCGCCGAGGCTCTGCTTGCCGTTCGGGTCGCGCAGGTGGGCCCGGTTGTCCTCATCGCAGCACTCGTCGTCCCCGCCGCCTGCGATGCGCTGCTTGTCGGCCGACAGTGTCCGCTCGTGACAGCGTTGTCCCGGATTGCCGTCGTGAGTGGAGAGCGCCGAAGCGGTGCTGCCGGTCGTGGTGAGGGCTGCGAGGAGGAGCAGGGCGCTCCCGGCCAGGGCCTTGCGGCGGTTCGGCACAGCCCCACGCGGGCCGAGCGTTCTGGGTGAAGTCATTCGGGTGAGTCCTCATCTGTGGAAAGCCGGACCGGCACGCGCCGGACTGTTGCATGACTAGCCACAGTCAAACCGGGCCGAAACCGAGAGCTCCGAAGCTCCCCGTCGAAGCGCAGAGGAACCATGCGTTCGGACCTCACCGGGCCTCCGAATGGATCATTCGGTCGTCGTCCTCCGGCTGATCAATGTGACGACAAGGAAATGAAATTGATTGATCGTAAGACTTGTTCCGCTCATTCGATGTGGCTCGTGTTGGGTGCCGGAGAGCCGATGCCGTCGAACTACCATCGGGGTCCTTCCCCCGTGCTCGAATCCGGAGATCGTAGATCGGGAGGCACCCGTGGTGCAGTACAGTCCGCTCAGTCCGACGTCGTCCATCTGCCTCTGCATGATCGTCAAGGATGAGGCGGCGGTCATCGAGCGCTGCCTCGCGTCCGTGCGCGACCTCGTCGACACCTGGGTGATCTCGGATACCGGGTCGACCGACGGCACCCAGGCGCTGATCCGCCGCGCACTCGACGGCATCCCCGGCGAGCTGCACGAGGAGCCCTGGGTGAACTTCGGGCGCAACCGCACGCTGAACATCGAGCACGCCCGGGGCAGGGCCGACTACCTGCTGCTCATCGATGCCGACATGGTCGTGCGGCGGGACGGCGCACTGCCCGCACTGACCGCCGACTCGTACATGCTGCGGCACGCGGCCGACCTGGAGTACCGCATCAAGCGGCTGGTCAGGGGCGACATGGCCTGGCGCTACGAGGGCGCGACCCACGAGTACCTGACGACGGATCAGGTTGACCGGACGGCCAACCTGGATGCGCTGGTGATCGACCACTTCGCCGACGGGGGCTCGCGGTCGGACAAGTTCGAGCGCGACGCGAGGCTGCTGAGCGAGGACCTCCGGCGCGACCCGGACAACCCGCGCACGGTCTTCTACCTCGCCCAGACCATGCGTGACATGGGCCGGTCCGGGGAGGCGATCGAGCTCTACCAGCGGCGGGCGGCCATGGGCGGTTGGGTCGAGGAGATCTACTACGCGCTGCTCCAGGTCGGAGTACTGAAGGCCGAGGCGGGTGACTGGCCCGGCGCCATGGACGCGTTCCTGCACGCCTGGGAGATCAGGCCGGAGCGCCTGGAGGCCTGCTACGAGCTGTCCTCACGGCTGCGCCGGATGGGCCGCTACCAGGCCGCGCACGCCTTCGCCCAGGCCGGCCTCGACCGCCGGATGCCCGACGACTGGCTGTTCACCCAGCCCTGGGTGTACGGCTGGGGGATGCTGTTCGAGTACTCCATCACCGCGTACTGGGTCGGCGACCGGCGGGGATCGCTGGAGGCCTGCGACCGATTGCTGGCGATGCCCGACCTGCCGAAGCCCTACCGCGAACAGACGTTCCGCAACCGGGAGTTCGCGGTGACCCGGTAGGCAGGGGAGCTGGGGAGGTGCAGGCCGTCGCCACACGCTCCGGAGGAACCGCCGTGCTGCTCAAGCACCTCGCCGACACCTCGCGGGCCACCGCCGCCGAGCCCGCCCGCAACGCCAAGATCACGCTGCTCGCCGACCGCCTGCGGGGACTCGGCCCCGAGGAGATCCCCGCTGCCGTCGCGCTGCTCTCCGGGGAGTCCCGGCGGCTGCGGATCGGCGTCGGCTACGCCGCACTGCGCGAACTCCCGCCCCACGCCGGGACCGCAACGCTCGGCATCCGCGAGACCGAGGACGCGCTCACCGCCCTCGCGGCCGTCCATGGCAAAGGCGCTCAGGCCGAACGCGCCCGCCTGCTGGCGGAGTTGTTCGGCCGGGCGACGGAGGAGGAGCAGGAGTTCCTGCGGGCCGTGCTCGTCGGGGAGTTGCGGCAGGGAGCGCTCGACGCGATCCTCGGCGACGCCGTCGCCAAGGCCGCGGGCGTACCCGCGACCGCCGTGCGCCGGGCCCTGATGTTCCGGGGATCGGCCCGGGCGGTCGCCGCAGCAGCGCTCTCCGGCGGCGCCCCCGCGCTGCGGGCCTTCGGACTCGAACTCGGCCGTCCCGTACGGCCGATGCTGGCCGCCTCCGCGCCGGACGTCGCCACGGCGCTGGAGCGGGTCAGCCCCGCCGCACTGGAATGGAAGCTGGACGGCATCAGGGTCCAGGTGCACCGGGACGGCGAGCGGATCTCGGTCTTCACCCGCAGTCTGGACGAGATCACCGGGCGGGTTCCCGAAGTGGTCGAGGCGGCAGGCTCGTTGGCCCTCCGCTCCGCGGTCCTGGACGGCGAGGCCATCGCGCTCGGCCCGGACGGCCGCCCCCGCCCGTTCCAGGTGACCGCCGCCCGTGCCGCCTCCCGGCAGGACCCGGACCGGCTGCGCACCGAAGTCCCGCTCCAGGTCTTCTTCTTCGATCTGCTGCACCTCGACGGCCAGGACCTGATCGACCGGCCGGCCGAGCAGCGCTGGGCCCGCCTCGCCGAGGTCGTACCGGAACACCTGCGGGTGCCGCACGCGGTGACCGGTGGGGCCGAGCCGGCGGGTGCCTTCTTCCGCGACGCGCTGGCACGCGGACACGAGGGTGTGGTGGTCAAGGACCCCGCCGCGCCGTACGCGGCCGGCCGGCGCGGCGCGGGCTGGATCAAGGTGAAGCCCCGGCACACCCTGGACCTGGTCGTGACGGCCGCGGAGTGGGGCAGCGGCCGGCGCCGGGGCTTCCTCAGCAACCTCCACCTCGCCGCCCGGAACGACGGCGAGGCGGACCTCGAACCGTGGGTCATGCTGGGCAAGACCTTCAAGGGGCTCACCGACGAACTGCTCGCCTGGCAGACCGGACAGTTCCTGGCCCGCGAGGTCTCCCGCGACTCGTACACCGTCCACGTCCGCCCCGAACTCGTCGTCGAGATCGCCTTCGACGGCCTCCAGCGCAGCCCCCGCTACCCGGCCGGCCTCGCGCTGCGCTTCGCCCGGGTCCTGCGCTACCGCGAGGACAAGCCGGCCGCCGAGGCCGACACCATCACCGCCGTTCGCGGCCTGGCGGCGGAGGGGCTGTAGCGGCGCTCGGGCCGAGCGAGGGGCCCACCGGAGGTCGCTGCGGCCCGGTGCCGAGTCCCTGTGCGCGGGTGACCGGGTTTCTCTGCGGCCCCGCGCGCCACTGTCGGGGCCGCTGTCGGGCCACTGTTGGGGCCAACGTCGGCGGGGCCGTTGTCGCACGGGGGCTGAAGCAAAGGCATGAGGCGAGGGGAATGAGGCGAGGGGGCCTGAAGGAGGCCGGTCAGCTGCTGCCGGGGAGGCCGATCGGGTTGAGCGGTGGGAGTTCGGCGCGGCAGGCGGTCGAGATGGGCTTGAGGGCGGCGGCCAGCTCGTCCAGTTCGGTGCGGTGGAAGCCGGACCAGACGCGGGCGGCGGCGAGGTCGGTGGCGGCCTCCAGGGCCTGGTGGCGGTGGCGGCCGTCGGGGGAGATGGTGCCGTCCGGGCTGAGCCAGCCGCGTTCGGTCAGCCGGACGGTCGCCGCGTCCCACTCCTCGTCGCTCCAGCCCCGGAAGGGCTGGAGCACCTCGCGGCGGACGTCCAGCGCACAGCGCACCACCAGGGCCTCGCACCCGTCGAGCCCCTCGGCGACCAGGGCCGCGACGTGCCCGTCGCCCCGGTGCTCGCGCAGCACGGTGGTGGCGTGCCAGAGCCGGGCCAACTGGCCCTCGGGGCGCGGCAGGGCGGCGTTCGCGGAGGCCAGCACGCGCCCGCAACAGTCCAGGCCGTCCACCGCGCGCTCCAGCAGCTCCACCGAACGTTCGATCAGATCCGGCTTGACGGTGGCCAGCACCCGCTCCAGCGCGGCCGAAGCGCCCGCCACCCGCGCCTGGAGCGCGGCCTCGGGAGCGGCCCGCGTCCAGACGTCGGGAAGCGCCCGTTCGACCATCCCGGGCGCGAAGCTGAAGAAGGCGGCGACCACGGGGGCGGCCTCCACCGGGCCGAGCGGCGCGGACCGTCCGGCGAAGTAGCCGCGCCAACTGCCGTGCAGCCCCGCCGTCTCGTACGCGGCCCGCCCCTCGGGTGAGAAGTAGGTGAGGGCGTGCACGGGCTCGAAGAGCCACCACAGAGCACGTGCGGGATGTACCGGCTCGGCCATCGGGACACCTTTCTCGGAGCGGGCTGCGGTGCGGTCCGAAGCGGGCCACCGTGCAGTCCTGAAGCGGGCCACGGCGAAATCGGGCACAGCGTACGAGACGCCGGTGCGGAACCGTTGTGATGCGGGTCACGCGCCGATCTCCCGATACGCCCTGCGCAGGTTGCAGGAGGGATGATGGACCCAAGGTGGCCGCTCCCGCCGCCCGCACCGAGTTGTGAAGGTACCCGGAAATGGCGCAGATCAATCCCAGCATCCTGTCCGCCGACTTCGCCCGTCTCGCCCAGGAGGCGGAGGCGGTCCGAGGCGCGGACTGGCTCCATGTGGACGTCATGGACAACCACTTCGTCCCCAACCTCACGCTGGGCGTGCCGATCGTCGAGTCGCTGGCCCGGGCCACCGACATCCCGCTCGACTGCCACCTGATGATCGAGCAGGCCGACCGCTGGGCGCCCCAGTACGTCGAGGCGGGCGCCGGTTCGGTGACCTTCCACGCCGAGGCCGCCGCCGCGCCCGTCCGTCTCGCCCGCGAGATCCGGGCCAAGGGCGCCCGCGCCTCGATGGCCCTCAAGCCGGCCACCCCGATCGAGCCGTACGAGGACCTGCTGCCCGAGCTCGACATGGTGCTGATCATGACCGTGGAACCGGGCTTCGGGGGCCAGGCGTTCCTGGACATCATGCTCCCCAAGATCCGCCGCACCCGTGAACTGATCGACAAGCACGGCCTGGACCTCTGGCTCCAGGTCGACGGAGGCGTCTCCGCCACCACCATCGAGCGCTGCGCCGAGGCCGGGGCGGACGTCTTCGTGGCCGGTTCGGCGGTGTACGGCGCGGCCGACCCGGCCGAGGCGGTCCGCGCCCTGCGGGCCCAGGCGGAGGCGGCGACGGCCACCGCGTCCTGGGGCTGCTCGCACTGACGGCTGCTCGCACCGGCGGCCGGGTGGCTTCGCGGCCCGCCGGTGCTGCGGTCCGGGGGCTGTGGTCCGGGGGCTGTGGTGCTGGGGTGTTGTGGCAATGCGGTGCTGCGGTGCTGTGGTGTTGTCGTGCTGCGGCTTCACGGCTTGACGGCTTCGCGGGTACTCGCCCGGGGTCGTAGTCGGACGGGACCCCGTCGGACGGGCGCCGACGGGGTCGGCACGCCAGGGGAGTTGACAGAGACTCGGTGGATTGCGAGGCGGCGGGACGGGTGTCGGCCGCACTGCTGCGGCCGGATCCGGGGTGACGGGGTGCGGTGTCGGCGCGCTCGGGTGCGGGCTGACGTTCCGTGGACCGTACGGTAGGACTCGGTACTGCCGTGAACCTCTCTGCCAGCCAGCCCTGGAGTGCGAATGAGCAACCTCGACCTCAAGCCCGCCACGACCCGTTGCGGCGGGGAGGCCAGTACCGGGCCGGTGAAGGAGCTCTTGACGGGCCGCCAGGTGAAGCTGGGCGAGTCCACCGCAGTGCGCCGACTGCTGCCCAACCTCGGCCGGCGGATGGTCGGTGCCTGGTGCTTCGTCGACCACTACGGTCCGGACGACATCGCGGACGAGCCCGGCATGCAGGTGCCCCCGCACCCGCACATGGGCCTGCAGACCGTCAGCTGGCTGCACGAGGGCGAGGTGCTGCACCGCGACAGCCTCGGCAGCCTGCAGACCGTACGGCCCTTCGAGCTCGGCCTGATGACCTCCGGCCGGGCGATCTCGCACTCGGAGGAGTCCCCGCGCGAGCACGCCCGGCTGCTGCACGGCGCACAGCTCTGGGTCGCGCTCCCCGACGAGCACCGGCACGCCGCTCCCGCCTTCGAGCACCACGCCGACCTGCCGAAGGTCACGGCGGCGGGCCTGGACACCACCCTGATCCTGGGCTCCCTGGACGGCGCGACCTCGCCCGGCCGGACGTACACGCCGCTGGTCGGCGCCGATCTGACGCTGCGTGAGGGGGCTGAGCACCGGCTGCCGCTGGAGCCGGAGTTCGAGTACGCGGTGCTCGCGATGACCGGCAGCGTGGACGTGGACGGCGTCCGGGTCGAACCCGACTCGATGCTCTACCTGGGCTGCGGGCGCCGCGAACTCCCGCTGCTGGCAAGGACGGACAGTTCGGTCCTGCTGATCGGCGGCGAGCCGTTCGACGAGAAGATCGTGATGTGGTGGAACTTCATCGGCCGGTTGGACGAGGACATCAGGCAGGCGCGCGAGGAGTGGATGACCGGCACCCGCTTCGGTGAGGTGCACGGCTACGACGGCGCCCGGCTGGCTGCTCCCGAGGTTCCTCCGGTGCCGCTGAAGCCGCGGGGGCGGGTGCGCTGAGCTGGGGCCTCGGGCCCAGGGCGGAGAGCCGTGAGTCGTGGTTGATCGCGGTTGGAGTAGTCCACGATCCACCGCTCCAACAGGCTGTCTGCACCTTCGAACGGCGGTCCCGTTGGTCGGCTGAGAGTCTCAGGTTCGGTCACCTCGTTGGCGATGAAGCGTCGGGCCCATACGGATGAGCTGAGCCCGACGCTCTGTCAGCGGTATCGGATCAGGTGCAGGGCGAGTACGCCCTGGGTCTCCATGGCTGCTGGTGCTCCGGTCATCGGGTCCAGCAGGACGAGGCCGCGTGTGGTGTGTGCCGCGTTGAGCAGCAGGCCGGTGGTTTCCCGGTTGTGGGTGGTGAGGCGGCGCACCCAAACGAGGGCTCGTACGCCTGGGGGCAGGGTGGCGAGTTCGGCCAGTACGGTTGGCCATTCGGTGTGGTCGGTGATGCGGATGGCGCCGCCGAGGTCGGTCAGGACACGGTCGAGCCAGTCGATGCGGCCGGGCGCCGGGGGGAGAAGGAGGTCTCCAGCACCGGGTGTTTCACCGGCAGACCAGCGGGTGAACCACTGCCAGGGATTGGAGTTGGGCAGAGGGAACGGTTCCTGGCGGTCTTTCGGGACGACCAGAGCCGCGTCGAGCAGAGCGTCTTCGCGGCGTCGACCGGCGAGGAACGCCCTGGTGTTGACGGGGAAGAGCCAGCCGCGCTCGTGTTCGTCGTCCGGTCGGGGGTCGGTGAGGACGACCTGCCCGGAGTACACCTCGTCCAGCCATGTCTGAGCCTTGCGCTTCGCGGAGTGGAAGTCCGGTGCCGCCCGTTGCCAGGGCTTGGTGAGCGTCTCGGGCACGGACGGCACACGGTGGAAACGGGCCAGTGTGATCCGTCGGACGTTCTGTGTCTCCAGTTCTGCCAGGCCACCCTGCTGCGGGTCGAGGACCACCACGTTGCCCTGGTTGTTGTGGGCGTAGAGCAGGTGCCCGGTGGCTTCCTCGCCGCCGAGTTCTCGGCGGAGCCACACGAGCCCCCGGGTGTCCGGGCCGGTGGCCTTCATGGCGGCGACGAGCTCGTCCCAGGAGGAGCAGACCGAGACGTCGGCGTCGCCGGCGAACCGCCGTCCGAGTCTCGCCCACCAACCCGGTGCTTCGTGGGAAGGGTGCCAGGGCAATGCGCTGGCCCGGGCGCCGTCGAGGGCGCAGTCCAGGGCGAGGACGCACCCGCGGGCGTTGGTCAGCTGCGCCTGGCGGCTGAGCCTGCGCGGGCTCGGATCCTCGGCCAGGGAGGCGAGGTCCGCCCATGGACGATGGGTGGCCGGGTGGAAGGGGGTCCGGCCGTCCACCGGGACCGCCAAGGTGGCGGTGAGCATGGGAGTCCGGGGGAAGCCCGGCTGGGCCAGCGTCTGGCAGCTGTAGAGGTAGGCCTGCGGGGACTGGGCCACGGGGTGGGGCTCCGTGAGCTCCACTTGGTTGTGATAGGTCGCGGCGAGCCAGGACCGGGCCTGTGCGGTGGCCGTGTTCACGGCTGCTTCCACGTTCGATCAGCCCTTGGTACCGCGCTGGGGAAGCTGGCCGGTGGCGAAGAAGACGCGCGATTCCTCGACGGACAGAGCGGTCGGCGCGAACCGCACCCGGGATCCGTCCTTGGGCACGACGAGGAGCCTGTTGAACGGTGCGAGCATGATGTCGCCGGTCTTCAGGTGTTCCTGGGAGTCGAACCGTACGGCCCACGCGTAGTCGTGTTCCACGGTGAGTTCGGGCTGGAGGACGATGGTCGGCGGGCCGTCGCCGTAGGTGCGCTTGAGGAACTCCGCGGCGCTGGCGTGGGCCTCGTCTTTGGACAGCATGTGGACTCGTTTCTCTCTGGCGTTCTAACGGTATGGCAGGTATCTGATGGAGACGGCGCCGGGTTCCAGGTTGCCCAGTGTGCCGGTCTGGCCGTCCAGGAAGACCACGCCGTTGGCATCGTTGACCACGTTGAACACATGGGCTGTTCCGTCCGCGCGTCCGATGTAGACCACGCCGCGGGAGCCTTCTCCCCGGGCCTTCATGTCCTGGATGATGTTGTCGTAGCTGTAGGCGTCCTCCCACGCGGCCTTCGGATTGCCGAGCTTCGCCGGGTCGGGCCAACGCGGTGCTTCGAGAGGGGCGGTGGAGACCTCGATGCCGTCCAGGCGGTGATTGACCGTGATCACGTTGTTCGAGCAGTTCTCCGTGAAGCCCGGCCGCTGCTCGGCCCAGCGGGGCGCGTTGATCTCACGCATCCACGGGTACTGGTCGTCCAGGAACCTCTGCGCCTCGAGGGGATCGACCGATCCGGCGTGGATGGCCCTGGATTCCACGCCTTCCGATGGTTGGGGGAGATGGTCCCAGGGGCCCGTTTCGACGGGCTCGGGCAGATCCTTCGCCGCGTTACCCGCGAGGTCTTCGGCCGCGTCCCTGGACGTGCTCTCGGCAATGTTGCGTGCGGCGTTCTCGCTGGCGTCCTCGGCGAGCCCCAGACCAGCGCGTTCGGCAACGGCAGCCGCCTCTCCGCCGCCACCCGTGGCGGCCCCGAAGGCGAGGTTGGTGACGAGCTTGCCGCCGGCCTCGAACGGGTCGGAGCCCCAGCCTGAGCCGACCACGGCGGACAGGAGTTCGGTGGGATGGTTCGCGGCGTGCACCAAGCCCGCGGCGGTGCTGGAGACATGGTCGGCGTACTGGGCGGGATGGGTCAGGTTGTAGGGGTCCATCGGGTCCAGGCCACGGCCGAACTTCACGATGTCGGCGGCACCCTTGACGATCCCACCGGCCACGTGCAACTGGCCGATCCTGGCGCCCTCGTAGGTGTCGGAAAGGTTGCTACCCATCCGGGACAGGAAGCTGGGCTCGGCCGGGGCGGTTCCAGTCACCGCATCGATCGCGGCCTTGGCTGACTCCGCCGCCTGGTCACGCTGCTGCCGGGCCGAGTGCAACAGTTCCCGCGCCTGCTTGACCCCCTCCTCGCCGGGATCGTGGAAGGCGCCAGGCGCGGTCGGCGCCGGCCCCGGGTCGTTGCCCGACCGGGCGTAATCACTCCAGGCCTTGGCCTCCTGGTTGTACCAGTCCACGTCGCGGTTGTACGCGGCGCGAGCCTGCTCGGACGCCTGCTTGGCGCTCTCGTAGGTATCGATTGCCTGCTGCGCCTGGGATTGCGCCCACTCGACGGTGCGCGCGTACTGCTCCAGTGCCCCTCCAGCGGCGCGGCACGCATCGGCTGCGGTGAGCCACTGCTTGGGATGCGGCGCGAACTTCGAACGGAACGCCTCGGCTGCCTGCCCCTGCCAGTGGTCCGAATCGAGCCGGCTCAGACCCTGGCCGGTCGACTCGAAGGCCGCCGAGAACTTCTGCAGGTGCTGTGCCGATTCGTCGACGGCCTTGACGTCACCGTGCACCAGTTCTTTCGGGTCGAGGGTGCTTCCCAGCTGGGCCTCGCCGACCTCGGCGCCCAGGCTGTCCGCGACGCTGTCGCCAAGGGAGTCGACCGCGTGGGCGACATCGTGCAGGCCCACCATGTCCAGGCCTTTTCCGGCCAGGTGCGCGCTGCCGTCGATCACGGTGCCCAGATCGGCTCTTGCCTTGCCGAAACCGTTTTCCAGCGCGTTTCCAGCGCTGTTGAGGAGGCTCCCGAGGCCCACCTCAGCCCCTGTCCCCGGTGCGCTGCTGCGGCGGAACTATGCGCGTTCCGAACGGGTCGGCCGGCGGCTGCCCGGACTCGCCGCCCAGGCCCAGCGCCTGGGGAGTCACGAAGCCCAGGCCCATGGTCAGGCCCGCCGGATGCTCCACCACATCCCGTGCCTCTCCCTGCCAGGTCCGCTTCATGTGCTTGGTGGCCGCGGCGGCGGACTCGGCGGAGAAGTCAGCGTCTCGGACCTGTGTGTAGGGGTTGTCCGACAGTGTCTTGCTCCAGGACTGCTTCTCCACCTGCTCCTGCGTCAGGTCGGGGTTCCCCATCGCGGCGTTCACGGCATCCTTCATCGCCCCCGACACGTACTGTTCCTGGTCGTGGTACAGGCCCGCCGACAGTCCGAGCCTTTCCGCGATCTCGTTCCCGTCCTGAACCAGCGAGCGCACGCCCCAGGCCCAGCGCTCGGCGAACTTCGAAAAGGAGTCGTGCAGCCCGCCGTGGCCGACCTGCACTCCCGAGAGGTCGATGTTCGAGAAACCCCGTCCGACCTCAGCGCTCTCATCAATGCCCAAGGTCTTCAGCTCACCGATCGCATTGTTGATCCCGTCAGCCGCCTTCGTCAGCGCGTTCGGATCCACGGAGTAGCTGTCAGCCACGGCGATCAGCGCCCCTGAGGGCGACAGTCGCCGGTCCCGGTACGCCCCCGGCCCCCGGAGGGAAGAACGCCGGCGAAGGACCCGCCACGTCCAGCACGACCCCGGCAGGCACGCCCAGCCCAGGCAGCGCCACATCCAACAGACGCGCTCCGTACACCGATACGTACGACCACTCATTCCCCGCGCCGCCGTCTCGCTCCACCGCGAACCGGGACAACGCCGCCTCGGACGAGAAGGCATACAGCCAGCGCACCCCACCCAGGTCCGCAGCCCACCAACTACCCTCAGCCGTGACCGGCACCATCACCGGGGCAGCCCGGAACTCTGCCAGCAACCCTGCGGGGTCGTACCGGTCCGACCCCAGCTCGGCTGCACGCGCAGCCAACCCTCCACCACCCATGAATGCCTCCCCTGCGTGATCACGATCTGTCAGACGGTAACTGGTGACGCAGTCAGCAAACCCCCGGTTCCATCAGTGCCGTTCGTGAAGCCCGCACGCGCCCGCGTGAAGACCGCACACAAACGGGCCTTCCTCTGCCGTCATACACCGTTCGCTCAACGGAAGTTCTGAGCTTCACGGTAGTGACCAGCACTGACATCAGGTCGAGACATCACAGACCGGACACCTGATCCGCTCGGCCTGGCGCACGCCGGATGCCTGGTGTCGTTGCCGTCGGCCACCTTCAACACGATCAACAAGTGAGCGGCCCGCATCTCCGACACCTTGGCGCTGGGCATTTTGTGTGAGGCGTATGGCCTCGGCATCCCGGTGGCGGTCCAGCGGTACCTCCACACGGCTCAGGCCGCCCATCCGGTGTACGCAAGGAGCTGGACACCCTGCGCTCGATGGATGTTCTGCTGGGTGGCTACGTTCCGCACAAGGCGAAGTCCGGCGGCAGCCGTGAACAGTACAACTGGACGGCTGTGCTCGATCTGTTCCGGCCTCCCTTGAAGGCGATCACCGAGCAGCCGTGGGCCAGCAGTCCGTGCCGCGGCAGGGGGAAGTCAGGTGGAGGTCATCGAGGTCTGGAGCGGCGGCTTCGCCTGCGTGCTCCAAGCCGCTCTGCGTGACACCAACGAGGGCTTTGCCGCCCGGCTCGGCATCGCGCCGCGAACTGTGGCCATCTGGCATGCCGATCCGGCGGCGGTACCGCGGACCGAAATGCAGCAGTTGCTCGACCAGGCCTACGAGCAGGCGCCGGCTTCGGTCCGGCAACGGTTCGCTCTATTGGCGGCCGGTGAACGTCGGCCAGTTGAAGCACAGGCTGCTGCGCGAGCCGCTCAGGTTCTGCTCGTGGCAATCGCGGTGGTGGTCCGTGACGCTGAAGCGCTGCTGGTCTGCCGGCGAGATGATGAGGCCTCCGGCATCACCTCGCAGTTCCCGGCTGGTGCCATCGAGCCGGGAGCAAGGCCGGAGACGGCGACGGTGCGGGAGACGCTGGCGGAGACCGGCGTCCACTGTGCCATTCGCTCCCGAAGAGTCGGCCGAGCTGGTCTGGATCACCCGCGATGAGATCACCGACTATGTGCCGTACGGTCTGTTCGAGCCGGTGCAGGCATATCTGAACGATGCTTTGGCCACTCCGGCCGAGTGATCCATCCACAGCTGGCACGGTGTCTGATGCCAGCAACGCTGACCTGGTGGAGTTGGAAGGCCGGTATCAGCAGACGAACCGTCATGAATCGGGTAGTCACGCCGGTCTGCCTGGTGATCGAGGTCGCCCTCCTCGCCTCGACATGGCTTCGCGCGGGCGACCTTGACCAAGCGCGTGCGGCGGGCTGCGAGGCCGTGGGTCACGCTGCCCGAACCTCGTCGGGACGTTGTGCCCAACGGGCTGCCGGTCTTCTCGTCGGACTCGAAGCCCGTGCCGATTGCTCCCCAGTGGCAGAGCTGCGCGGGTTCGCCGGCACGTCCTGTGCGCCTTCGATCGGCCTGCCGAAAGCAGGTCGTAGGCACCGGGACCGTGGGACGAGGTGGGGGTGACGCGGCGGGGCCTGGCACCGAGGCGTCGGCCGACCGTCGGCGCAGGGCGGCCAGATCCTCCGGCGGGTTGCGGTCAACACGGCCCCGGTGCGTGCTGCGCCGCTGGGGAGGCCAGGGCGCCGTCGGTTGCCGCGAGGGCCGGCGTTCAGCTGTGGGCGGTGGCCTGCCGGGCGGCCAGGGGCTTGAGCGGGGCGGCCTGGAGCATGACCGCGATCTCGGCGAACTCCTCGATCAGCCGGCTGCGCCGGTTGCGGTCCCAGGCGAGCGCCACCTGGCTGGGGGACAGGCCGTGGACGGGGAGATGAGTGACGTCCGGGCGGGTGTAGAAAGTCGCGACGGAGAGCGGGAGGACGACGATGCCGTGGCCCGCGGCCACGTACTCCAGCTTCTCCTCGACGGTGCGGATGGCCTGGACGGGCGGCCACGTCCGGCCGTGCCGCAGGGCGGCCGCGTCCTGCGGCAGCAGCACGGCATCGGGGTTCTGCAACAACTGCTCTCCGGCCAGGTCGGCGAGGGTGACCCCGTTGCGCCCGGCCAGCCGATGGTCGGCCGGAAGCACCACCACGCGGGGTTCGGCCAGCAGCGGCAGGACGGTCAGCCCGCGCTGGTCGACCGGCAGCCGGAGGTAGCCGACGTCCACCCGGCCGTCGCTGATCACCTGGACCTGGTCGTCCCAGCTGGTACGGAGCACCTCGACCGACAGCTCGGGGTGGTGCTCCGACAGGACCCGGACGGCCGGGGTGACGATGAGGCCGGGCATGAAGCCGACGGTGAAGCCGAGCGGCCCCGACCCGCCGGCCCGGCCGACCCGGCGGCGTACCGCCTCGGCGTTCGCCAGCAGCGGTCCGGCATCGGCCAGCAACTGCTCACCCGCCGGGGTCAGACTGATCGTACGCCGGGTTCGAACGAACAGTTGAGCACGTAACTCCCGCTCCAGCGCCATGATCTGACGGGACAGCACCGACTGGGCGATGTGCAGGGCCTCGGCGGCCCGGCCGAAATGCTGCCGTTCCGCGACAGCCACGAAGTAGCGAAGTTTCCGCAGGTCCAGATCCACCGGGCAGGCCTCCTCAGGCGTGATGCCCGCAGGGTATGACAGCTTCGGGAATGTGTCTTGGACACCGGAACGCGAACGACCGCATGGTGAGCAGGAGTCGTTGATCCGGTGGCGAGAGGAAGAGCTGGTGATATTCCCGGAGGAATCGGGTCTGGCCGGGCGGGTGGTGCTGCTGACCGGGGCATCCGGCGGGATCGGCGGTGCGCTGGGCCGCCGGCTGATCTCGGCGGGGGCACGGGTGGCCTTCGCGGCCGGCAGCCGCTATGCCGAGGCGGAGCTGCTGGCCGAGGAGGCCTGGGAGATCGGGCTCGATGCGGTAGCCCTCGAGGGGGACCTGGCCGATCCGCGGACACCGGAACGGCTGGTCCGGGAGACCGTGGACGCGCTCGGCCCGATCGACGTGCTGATCCCCAACGCCGGCTGCGCGCCCCGGCGGATCCGCCTGGCCGTCGACACGAGGACCTGGGACCGCACCCTCGCGGTGAACCTCCGTGCACCCTTCCTGCTGGCGCAGGAGGTGATCCCGGCGATGATGGCGCGCCGGTACGGCCGGCTCGTCTTCATCTCCTCGACCGCCGCCTTCATCGGCGGCATCGTCGGCCCGCACTACGCGGCCTCCAAGGCCGGGTTGCACGGTCTGGTGCACTCCCTGGCGCCACAGGTCGCCGGGCACGGGGTGACGGTCAACGCGGTGGCACCGGCACTGATCGAGAACACCCGGATGCTGCCCTCGCTCACCGAGGGCAGCCTCTCCCCCGCCGTCCCGGTCGGCCGTTACGGACGCCCGGAGGAGGTCGCCGACCTGGTGATGGCGGTGCTGCGCAACGGCTACCTCACCAACCAGGTGCTCGGGCTGGACGGCGGCATCCATCCCCGCTGACGGAGAACTGACACGGTATTTCCGCGAGACCGAGGTGAATGCCGGATATCCGACAGCCGTTCGCCCAGAAACTGAACCGATGATTCCGCATTATCGTTGCGAGTCGGTGGAGTTCCGGAGAAGTGCAGGTCAGGCAGGTTTGTCGGGCCCCGGTGGGCCGCCGGCTGGGGACCTGTCCGAAAAGTCCGAGGCTAGGCTGGTCGTATGGAGAACTTACCTGACGGAAGGAACCAGCTGCGGGTCCGACGGACGGAGCTGCAAGCCTTTCTGCGGAGCCGCCGCGCCGCGCTCAAACCGGAGGACGTCGGCCTCCCCTCGACCGGCTTCCGGCGCACTCCCGGACTGAGACGGGAGGAGGTGGCGGTCCTCGCCGGTATCGGCGTCTCCTGGTACACCTGGCTCGAACAGGGCCGGGACATCAGGGTCTCGCCCGAGGTCCTGGACGCGGTGAGCCGGGCCCTGCGGCTGGGCGAGCCGGAGCGGGCCCACCTGCACCGGCTGGCAGGTCTCAACTCGCCCCTGCCACGCGACGCCCACACCGAGGGGATCCCGCCGAGGCTCCAGCGGATCGTCGACCGCTGGATGCCGTTCCCGGCCAAGCTGGTCGACCGCTACGGCAACATCCCGGTGTTCAACAAGGCGGCCCGCGAGGTGTTCGGGCTGACCGAGGCGAACAACAACCAGGCGGTCCGGTTCTTCCTCGACGCCGAGTGGCGCGGCAGGTTTCCGGATGTCGAGGCGGTGGCCGGCGAGGTCATCGGGTTCCTCCGGGCCCAGGCGGCGCGCTATCCGGACGACCACCACTTCATGGACATCGCCCAGCGGCTGCGCACGGAGAGCCCGCTGTTCCGGACCTACTGGGACCGGCACGAGATCAGCCTGGCCACCCGGGCGAGCAAGACCGTCATGCATCCCCGGTTCGGCCCGCTCTCCTTCGAGCACACCGCGCTGGACCTGAGCGAGACGCCGCACCTCAGACTGCACCTGTACGCACCGGACGAGCAGACGGCCGACGCGGCCGCCTTCAAGCTGCTGCTGCGGCAACTCCTCGGCCCCGACCGCGCAGTGGCCTGATCCGGCCCACCGGTCGATGACCGCTCCCCTCCGGGGCGGGTGAGGCGTTCACGCGCCCACCCGCCCCGGTTCGACGTGTCCGATTACCGGTTCCTGGTGTTGCTGCCACCACCATGATCTGACACTGCCACCCGGGACGGACCCGATCTAGCGTCTCTCTGGGCGAAGGCGGACCCGGCCCGCACACGATGCGGGCCGGGTCCGGAGGTTCATCGCCCGACGAACCAGAAGTTCGGTCACAAGGGGGCGCGAAGGTGAAGTTGGCAGTCTCGGGTACGTACTCGTCCGGCAAGACGTTCACGGTGATGGCACTCTCGCACCTGACCGGCATGCCGCGGACCCTGGCCAAGACCATGCGGGAGATCCTCCCCGAAGCACTGCCGGGGAAGGCGCTCGCGGAATGCACTCCGCCGGAGTTCCTCCAACTGGTGATGCGCCGTCACGTCGAACGCGCGGTGCACGAGAACCTCCTCGGCGACGGTTTCGTCTCCGACGGCTCGTCGCTGCAGGAGTGGATCTACGGCACCCTCAGGGTCCGT
Organism: Kitasatospora sp. NPDC056138; assembly: GCF_042264695.1. NCBI lineage: Bacteria > Bacillati > Actinomycetota > Actinomycetes > Kitasatosporales > Streptomycetaceae > Kitasatospora > Kitasatospora sp. NPDC056138. The sequence continues at coordinate 64,725 of NZ_JBHJVK010000046.1, forward strand.
GCGGGCATCAACCCGACCGCCTCCGCCCACCTCGCCGAGGGCCAGGTCGTGCCCCGGACCGCGGAGATGGACTTCTTCGAGCAGGTGATGGTCCAGTACGGCGTCGCCTTCAAGCAGCACGTCGCGAGGACGTACGACACCTTCGTGCACCTGCGCAACGAACTGCCGATCGTGGCCGACGGCCACCGGCCGATGAACGCTCAGTTCCGGCGGCTCTGCGACGAGATGCTGCTGAGCAGTTTCCAGGAGATCGGAGTCCCGTACCACGTGATCGGCGGCACGATCGCCGAGCGGCTGCAGCAGATCGTCAAGCTGCTCGACCTGCCGACGCTGCTCCCCGTCGATGAGGCGATCCGGCGGGCGAAGGCCGACTACGGCCAGCAGGACCTGCGGCTGGAGACCGAGCGGGTCCCCGCCGGGACGCGAGGAGCACAGTGACCGGCACCGGGCGCCGGGCGGCCCTCTTCGACGTCGACGAGACGCTGACCACCGTGGTCAGCGTGCTCGGCTTCCTCCGGTTCGACCTCGCCGCCCGCGGCCTGCCGGACTCGGCGTTCGACGAGGCCATGGCCCGTCTCGCCGATGCCCGGAGCAACGGCCGGCGGGAAGAGGCCAATCTGCTCTACTACCGCAACTACGCGGGCCGGCCGGCGGCCGAACTGGCCGCGCTGGGACGGGAGTGGTTCGACCGGGAGCTCGCCGGCGGCTCACTCTTCCACCGGCGTGCGCTGGCGGCCTTCCGGGGGCACCAGCGGCAGGGGCACCTGACGGTGCTGGTGTCCGGCTCCTTCGCGCCGTGCCTTGACCCGATCGCCCGGTTCCTCGGCGCGGACCTGATGATCTGCGCCCGGCCCACGGTCGCCGACGGCGTCTACACCGGCGAGCTCCCGCACCCGATGATCGGCCGGCACAAGGCGGAGGCGCTCGCCGAGGCCGCCCGTACGCACGGGCTCGACCTCACCCGGTCGTGGGCGTACGGGGACCACATCTCCGACCTGCCCCTGCTGGAGTCGGTCGGGCACCCGGTCGTGGTCGCCAACGCGGATCCGGCGCTGGTGGCGCAGGCCCGGAGCCGGACGTGGACCTGCTGGGCCGACGCCCCGGCACCCGTACCGGCCTGACCGCGCAGCGGCCGACGCCACCGCTCCTCACATCCCCGACCACCGCCCCGGAGAGCACAGATGAACGACCACGAGTCCGCCGGCCTGCTGCGGAAGGAGGCCGGCGAGGTCTTCCGCCGGCTCACCGGCGACACTGCCGCCGCAGCACCGTGGGAGGCGCTGGACGAGACCGCCCCGGCGCTCGCCGACACCGTCGTCTTCGGCCTGGCCGCAGTGGTCGGCCGCCCCGGCCTCGACCTGCGCACGCGCCAACTGGTGACGGTCGCCGTGCTGGCCGCCCTCGGCGGCTGCGACGGCCAACTCGCCTTCCACGTCGGTGGAGCGCTGCGCAACGGAGCGAGGGCGGAGGAGGTCGTCGAGACGCTGAGCCAGGTCGCGCTCTACGCCGGCGTGCCTCGCGCGATCAACGCCGTGGCCATCGCGCACGACGCCATCGCGAAGTTCCAGAACCGCTGACCCGCGGCCGCCGTGAACGGCAGCACACCGAGATGAAAGGACCACAGATGCCCGCCGACGAGCAGCTCCCGGCCCAGCCCGGCGCCGGCCGCGCCCCCGTCCCGCAGGTGCTGATCGTGGGCGCCGGGCCCATCGGCATGGCGCTGGCCTGCGAACTCCTCCAGCAGAACGTGACCGTGCGGCTGATCGACCGTCAGGAGCGTGTCGACACCAGCGACCCGCACTCCAAGGCCGTCCTCGTCTGGCCGCGCAACCTGGAGATGCTCCGGCGGATCGGGATCGCCGACACCCTGGTCCGGGAGGGCCGGCGGACCTCCGGCCTCAGCTACTACTCCGAGGGCCGACTGCTCGGCACCGCCGACCTCAGTACCCTCGACGACTCGCCCTACCCCTTCATCCTGGCGCTGCCGCAGCGCGACACCGAGCGCATCCTGCGCGGGCGGCTGGCCGAACTCGGCGGGGTCGTCGAGCGCGGGGTCGAGCTGGTCACGCTGGACGCCTCCGGGACGTACCCGCAGGCCGCGCTCAAGCACCCCGACGGCACCAGCGAGACGGTCGAGCCGCAGTGGCTGGTCGGCGCGGACGGGCCCGCCAGTACCGTACGGGGCGAGCTCGGGATCCGCTTCGACGGGGAGGAGATCGACGTCACCTACGCCATCGGCGACGTACCGCTCTCCGGGGACGTACCGCCGCTCGGCCAGTACTACTACTGCCGCGACGGCGTCGCCGCGATCGTGCCGCTGAACAACGGCCGCTACCGGTTCGCCGCCACCACCCCGCACCGGCACGAGGAGGACGGCAACCCCTCGCGCGAGCTGATCCAGCACATCCTCAGCTCCCGCTCCCGGCGCAACATCCAGGTGGGCACACCGGACTGGACCCGGGCCTTCCGGCCGCGGCTCGGCATCGCCGAGACCTTCCGCAAGGGCCGGTGCTTCCTGGTCGGCGACGCCGCGCACGTGGTGAGCCCGGCCGGCGGCCAGGGGCTCAACGTCGGCCTGATGGACGTCGCCAACCTCGGCTGGAAGCTGGCCGGAGTGGCCAACGGCACCCTGCGGGAGTCCATCCTGGACAGCTACGCCCCCGAGCGGCAGGCCGGCGCCACCCGTCTCTCGCGCACCTCGGCGGCCCAGGCCCGGTTCGCACTCCAGCGCAGCGCGACGCGGATCGCCGTCCGCGACACGCTCTTCACCGCCGCCTGCAGCACCGGGCTGGTCAGCCGGATGGTGGTGCCGCTGCTGAGCCAGATCGACGTCAGCTACGGCCGGCTCGCCACCGAGCCGATCCTGCTGCGCCACCCGCGGCCGATCGAGCCGGGCCAGCGCGTCCCGCTGTTCGTCCCACCGGAGTCGGACTCGGGCATGCCGGCCCTCGACCCCGCGTACTACACCGTGCTGATCTGGCCGGGACGGCGCCCGAAGGCCGACTGGACGCAGCGGACCCGGCAGTTGCGCGAGAAGCTCGACCCCGGGATCACCGTGCTCGACCTCGCGCGGGTCTCCGGCAGGCCGGCCCGGATCCTCGACCGCACCTTCGGACGGAACCCCGCCTTCGCGGTGGTCCGACCCGACGGCCACCTCGCCCTGCTGGCCGGTGCGGACCGCCCCGACCAGGTGGTCGGCTTCCTCCGCAGCGCCCGGCCGACCGGTTCCGAGGCGCTCGCCCCCGCCGCCGACTGACCGAGCCCCCGACACCGCGTCCTGACGGAAGGACAGCCATGACCCCCCGAACCCCGGCCCGCGACCCGGGTCCGGCGCCGGCGGCCGCCCCGACCGGCCCCGGACCCGTCCCCGGCGCGGGTATCGACCCCCGCCTGGTGACCCTGTTCTCCTGGGCCTGCGGTCTCGCCGTCGCCAACCTGTACTACGTGCAGCCGCTGCTCAACGGAATCGCCGAGTCCTTCCGGCTCGGCAGCGGGGCGACCTCCCTGACCACCACCGTCGGGCAGCTCGGGTACGCGGCCGGGCTCGCCCTGCTGGTGCCGCTCGGGGACGTCACGGAACGCCGCCGGATCGTCGTGGCGATGCTCTGCGTGACGGCCGCCGCCTGCGGCGCCGCTGCGGCCGCGCCCGGCTTCGCCGTGCTGGTGACGGCGATGGCGGTGCTGTCGATGTGCACCGTGGTCGGGCCCATGCTGGTCGCCTTCGCCGCCACCCTGGCCGGCGCGGAGGAGCGCGGAAAGGTCTCCGGGCGGGTCATGAGCGGGCTGCTGCTGGGCATCCTCTTCGCCCGCACCGGCAGCGGACTGCTCGGCAACTGGGCCGGCTGGCGGGCGGTCTTCGTCGCGGCCGGGGTGCTCACCCTGCTGCTCGCCGCCGTGCTGAGGCTGCGGCTGCCGAAGGTGGCCCCGGCCACCCGCCTCTCCTACCCGGCGCTGCTCGGCTCGGTCGTCACGATCCTCCGGGAGGAGCGGGTGCTGCGGCGGCGCTGTCTGCTGGGCTTCGTCACCTTCGCCGGCTTCAACGCCTTCTGGGCCTCGGCCGCCTTCCTGCTGGCCCAGCCGCCGTACTCCTTCGACGCGGCGCTGATCGGCCTGGTCGGCCTGGTCGGCGCGGTCGGGGCGTACGCGGCCCGGATCGCCGGCCGGTTCGCCGACCGGCAGCTGGACCGGCCGGCCACCGGCGTGCTGCTGGTGGCGGTGCTCGGCAGCTGGGGCCTGCTGGCCCTGAACGGCGGCCACTGGCTGGTCCCCCTGCTCCTCGGGGTGGTCCTGCTCGACCTGGGTGTCCAAGGCGTCCAGGTCACCAACCTCAGCGTGATCTACCGGCTGCGGGCGGACGCGCGCAGCCGGATCACCACCGCGTACACCACCACGTACTTCGTCGGCGGCTTCGCCGGATCCGCCGCCTCGGGCGCCGCGTACGCGGCGGCGGGCTGGGGCGCGGTCTGCGCGGTGGGCGCCGGGCTGGCCCTGCTGGCGCTGCTGGTGTGGGCGTTCGACGCCCGGGCCGGCCGCCGGGCGGCCGCCGTCTGAGCAGGACCGGGCTCGTCTGCCGGTCCCCGCAGGTCGGGCGGACCAAGCCGCTCGACCATCCGAACGACGACGGCCCGATCCTCGGGCCGTCACCTGAGAAATGGGAGAACTGCCTTGACCACTCAGCGGACCCTGGTCCGTGGCGGCTGGATCGTCACCATGGACGCCCAGAACCGCGAACTCCCGACGGGCGACGTGCTCATCGAGGACGGCCGGATCACCGCCGTCGGGACCGACCTCCAGCCGACCGGCGAGTTCGAGACGATCGACGCCTCGGGGACGTTCGTCCTGCCCGGCCTGGTGGACGCCCACCGGCACACCTGGCAGACCAACCTGCGCCAGTCGAACTCCGAGGCCTCCATCATGGAGTACGTCGGGCAGACCCTGGTCGGCCTCGGCGACCGGGTCCGTCCGGAGGACGTCTACGCCGGCACCTACCTCGGCGCGCTCACCGCGCTCAACGCCGGCATCACCACGGTGCTCGACTGGGCCCACGCGATGAACTCGCCCGAGCACGCCGACGCCGCCGTCGAGGCGCTGCAGGACGCGGGCGTCCGCGCGGTGTTCGGCCACGCCTGGCCGATCGGCTCGAAGCTCGACTTCACCGCCACCCACCCGGCCGACCTGCGCCGCGTCCGCGAGCAGCTGCTGCCCTCGGACGACGGGCTGGTCACCCTCGCCATGGCCGCCAAGGGCCCGGACTACTCCGGCATCGACAACGCGGTCAAGGACTTCGCCTTCGCCCGCGAACTCGGCATCCCGATCACCACGCACCTGTCCACGGGCCGGCCCGGCCCGGAGCACCAGGGCGTCCAGCTGCTCCACCAGGCCGGCCTGCTCGGCCCGGACCTGAACCTGGCGCACGTCAACGGTGCGGAGCCCGACGCGCTCAAGCTGCTCGCGGACTCCGGCACCACCGTCTCGATCTGCCCGCAGATCGAGCTGACCATGCCCGGGCTGGGCGGCAACGTCGCCGTCCGGCGGCTGCGGACCGCAGGCATCAACCCCGGCCTCGGCATCGACACCGAGATGGAGTCCAGCGGCGACCTGTTCACCCAGATGCGCTTCGCGCTGGCCGCCGACCGCGCCGACACGCCGGACGGCGAACCGGTGCTGCCGGCCCAGGCCGTGCTGCGGATGGCCACCGTCGAGGGCGCCCGCACGGTGCACCTCGGCGACCGGACGGGCTCCATCGAGCCGGGCAAGGCCGCCGACCTGGTGCTGGTGCGCACCGGCGACATCGACCTGGCCCCGGTCGCCACCGCCGCCGAGTCGCTCGTCCTGGCCGCACACGCCGGCAACGTGGACACCGTGCTCGTCGCCGGACGGACCGTCAAGCGCGGCGGCCGCCTGCTCGCCGACACCGCCCGCGCCCGCGAGCTCGCCCTCGCCTCCGTCGCCCACCTGCGGGCAGCAGGGGAGTGACCGGCCGCGGGGGCGGGCCCGGGGGGGGGGGGGCGCCCCCCCCCCCCCGGCGCGG
>NZ_JBHJVK010000047.1:0-68952 GCF_042264695.1 Kitasatospora sp. NPDC056138
ATCCACGGTTTGTTGCTCACGCCATCACGAACGGACGAATCGTCACATCGGTCACGCCCCACCAGCAACGATCAGCAAGATCGTGTTACGAGTTCTTAACGCCTCCATACAAATGAGGTTTTTCGGCAAAGCCAACTTCGAAAATGACGATACAGAAAGATCGAGGCGATCAAACCGGCAATAATCGTCAGATCCTCAATCCTGCCCTATCCATCAAATCGGCATTCGACTCGTACTCCTCCCATGGGCTGGCCAGAATAAGAGCAGTGACACCCGATGCAACATATCTGCCGAGATACTCGGCCACATCCTCGTACGTACCCACTAGAAACGGAGAATGGGATCCGCCTGCCAGGAACGCTCCAAGCCAGTAGACGTTGTCGTGCACTTCACTGTGAGAATGATCGGATAAGCCCTTTCGCCATACCGAGTCGGAGGCTCGGCCATTGAGTTTGACGTTCATGTATGCGACACGACTGGGAGGGAAGTACTGCTTGGCGGCGGACCACGCTTCCTCCCGGGTCTCTCTTGCGATCAAGCCGATCCTGATGCCTATCTCGGTCTTCCCCTGGAGTTTCGAGGCGAACTCCGCTGAGAACAGGTCTACCGGACTAGGGTTCGTGACTGCAACAGCTCGATGCCGGATACAGAGGTCCTTTGCGGAATCCGAAGAGCCCGCGATGAACACCTTTGGAGGCCGGACAGTCCCTTCCACCGTGTCGATCGCCCGAAGTTTACGGTAGCGGTAATTGGGCCCTTCGTGATCGATTGGGCCATCGGCCGACAGCAGACACCCGACGGCTTGGAGGTACTCATCCATGCGCTTGAAGCGTGCGTCATGATCAAGGGTGTCCCCAACCTGCCGCAGTTCACCTGGAGTCGATCCGGCGACCATGTTCAGGGCCACTCGGCGGCCATTCAGGAACGAGATAGAGGCAATCGTCTTGGCTAGCGCGAAGGGTGGCATGTAATACGGCTGGACGGCCACCATGGGAACGAAGGTCTGCGAGTTTTGAATTAGCAGCGACGACAGCTGCCACGGGTCAGGAACGCGGTGATTGAAGTGCACCAACGCCCCACTGAACCCGACCTTCTCACAGAGGGACGCCAAGCGCACGGAATTCTCCACGTAATTTTCCGCAGGGAACTCTCCCTGCATCGAACCGTACACATCGGTTATTTTGCTCATGATACCGGTCCTACCTCTGAGATGCCGGACCCTGGTCCTCCTGGGGGACCACTCGTTCCCTGATGTACGAGCGGACGGATCCGACCGTTGCGAACCGATCTACAGAGAAGTCCTCGTCCGAAATCGCGAAGCCCCACGCATCCTCGATCTCCGCCAGGAACGACACGAGATCGAGGGAGTCGAATTCGAGGTCGTCGATGAGATGGGACTCATCGGAGAACTCGACGGCCGCATGCCTTCCCTTGGCCGACGAGATAAAGTCGCCGATCATGTCGTATATTCTGGTATCAATCGACATTCTGCCTTGCCTCTCATTCTTCCCTCTTCGACGTGCACCTCATCGCCCGCAGCCAGCGGCAAGAGCGACGTGTGCACTGACAATCCTGCATGTGTCGGGATCAAGCGCACTCGGCACGATCCGGTTCGGCGAAAGACACTCGCCCGTTGCGCGGACGATCCCGTCCACGGCCGAGAGAAGCATGGCGTCGGTCATTCGCCTGGCCCGGGCGGAGAGCATCCCCTTGAAGATCCCGGGCACAGCGAGCAGATTCGTGATCCAGTTCTTCTCGTCTGACCGCCCGGATCCGTAGATCGCAGCCAGAGACCTGCCGACTTCCGGGCCGATCTCTGGGTCTGGATTGGCCAGTGAAAAGATTATAGGGTCTGACGACATGAGGGAAATCATTTCCATGGCTATCCTCCCCGACGACAGCCCGATTATTACCTCGGCGCCCACCAGAGCATCGGCCAGGCTTCCGACGATCTTCCTTGGATTTGTGCGGAGGCTGATTTCACGCTTCGGCTTGTTGAGATCCGTCCGTTCGCTGTGGACCACACCTCGGGTATCCACCACGGTGACGTCCGCGATTCCCGACTTGACCAGCAGGCATGCCGTCGAGATGCCAGCGGCGCCCGCCCCCACGACGACGACACGCAGCGAGGCAAAATCCCGGCCGAGTACCGCCGCTGCATTACGAAGAGCCGCTGCCACCGCCACCGCGGTGCCGTGCTGGTCATTGTGCATGACCGGGCAGTCCAGCCTCTGTTGCAGCAGTTGTTCCAGCGCGAAGCATCGCGGCGAGCTCACGTCCTCGATGCTCACGGCCCCGAAGGACGGCCGAAGCGCTGCCAGTGCGTCAGCGATCGATTCGATCCGCCTGTCAGAGAAGACCAGAGGTATCGCGTTGATGCCCGCGGTTGCCTTCAGATGTGCACATTTCGCTTCGAGCACCGGAAGTACCGCGCGAGGACCAAGGTCTCCCAGGCCCAGGACGGCCGATCCGTCGCTGATCACCGCTACCAGCCGACTCGTCCATGTGTAGTCCGCCGCCGCATCGTCGCCCTTCGCCACCTCGCGACTCGCTACCGCGAGCGCCGACGTCGACATGACGTCAAGTCCGTCCGACGAAAGAGGAACTATCCGGCTACTTATTTCGAGAAGCCCGTTCTCGAAAGTCCGCAGGACTTGCGACTCATGCGGCATCGCCATGATTTCCCCTTTAAAGTTCTTGCCCGGCACTCAGAAATCCAGCGCCATGTCAGATCGGACTGTCCCGATCACTGATCACGGAGCGGAACTTCCTATGCGGGATTTCTGCAATGTCCATCGGAACCACCCTGATATCCGAATCGAAGAAGGTGGGTTGCAGGTAGTGGACCAAACTGTCGGCGACTTCCGCACTCCAACGCTCACCCGGCTCGATCCACACCTCCAGAGTCCGCCCAATCTGATGGAACTGGTAACGGCCGATGGACCGTGGCCAACGGCTCAGACTTCTCCTGACACCGATGTCGAAGAACGTCTGGTAGACGGGTTCTCCCGCATCGCCTACTGCATACTCACTGATCCGGCCATCGACGCGTTCCACCTCGGAGCCACTCCGCCCGCACTCGCACTGGCCGAACGACAACGTGACCCGGTCGCCGAGGCAGTAGCGCAGCAGAGGCATCGTGCGAAAGTGCCGACTGGTGACCACGAGCCGGCCAGTTCCGGTGCTGGCGACGCCGCGATCGGTGAGCACCTCGACGTGCATGTTCTCGGTCAGGACATGGCGCCGGCCCCGAAAGCATTCATAGGAGATACACCAGGTCTCCTTGGAGCCGTAATGGTCTGCTAGCAGCGCGCTGGGGAATGCCGCGGCAATGTCGGCGCGATCCGTGGGCATCGTGATTTCGCTATTCAGCTCGATCAGTCTCAAACTCGACGGTCCGGATAGACCGTGTGAGAGCATCCACCTGCTGAACCGGCCGGCAACACTGGGCACGACCTGGAACCATACGGGCCGATGCTCTGTCATCGCGGCGTGGTACGCGGCGAAGGCGGAGTCCGAGAGGTCACGGACGCTGAGACTGAGTAGGTGATCGTCCGAGGAGACCCGGCCCCGCCCGTGATCGTCGCTGTAGAACCGGCAGGAGGGCAGCCGCGGATCCACCACCCCGTACCGCCTGCGAGCCCGCCAGAGCGGCATTGCGGTACGGCTGGCCTCGGAAGCCCGGAAGTAGCGGCGCAACGGCACACCCGTAGTGCCGCTCGTGGAATTGAAGAGCAGGTCGCGCACAGCGTATTCGTCGCTGATAAATTCCTCTTCGCGGCCAGCTACCGCCCGCTTCTCGAGCACCTCGAGCTCTGCGAACGCAACATCGGCACCCGAGTACCGGTGTCGATAGTACGGGACGTTTTCGACCGAGTATTTGACTAGCTCGTCAATCCATGTCATCTCTTCGAATCTCCACAATTCGCCACAGGAAGATCGGGGTTCGGCGTCCACCGCTCAGTTTCTCTTTATCTTGCCGGTGGCAGTGGTCTCCAACTCATCGACGAACACAACATCCCTGAGCCACTTGTGCGGGGCAAGTCGCTCCCGTACAGCCGAGATCACCTGCTGAGCATCGGGAGTTTCGCAGCCACTTCGCACGACATATGCGACGGGCTTCTGGCCGCGCCGCGGCACATCCTCGCCAACGACACGCACCGCCCCGACCCCTGAGAGCGCCATGATGACAGATTCGACTTCCTCTGCAGAGACCTTCTGGCCGCCCACGTCTATGAGGTTCTTTATCCGGCCGTGGACATACACGTATCCGTCGGCGTCGACCTTACCCAGATCGCCGGTCCGGATCAGATCCGGGCCCACCAGCACACTCGGATCGGCATTGTTCAGGTACCCGGTCATCGCGTACGGAGTCCGTACGTAGAGCTCGCCCCACGCACCCGCCTCGCTGCCCAGCGAGGCGGCATCGCTGCCGGCTCCCACCACCGCCGACACCTCCACGTCGGCGATGGGCAGACCGACACATCCCGGCCTCAACGGATCGCGGCTGGCCCGCCAGGTCGTGACCCGGGGGCCGCACTCGGTCATCCCCCAGGTCTGGATGACCTCGACCTGCGATAGCTCGGAGCCGACTCCGCCCAGGAAGTCGGTACTGCAAGCCGAACCACCCATAGTCAGCTGGCGAAGGGTCTTTATTCCGCTGAATGCTCTGACCGTGGCCGGGCCCAGGAGATGGGGAACCAGTGTCGTATTCGTGACACCGGCAACTCTCATGGCAGCCGCGAGATCTGCGGGCATCGCAGGCCTAGGCGCGAACGCGAGCCTGCCGCCGACCGCGAGGTGCGCGAGGATCTGACTCGTGTGGCAGTAGCCGAACGCTGGGGAGAGCACCAGCAGCGTGCAGTCGTCGCCGGTCAAGCCGACCGCATCGGCATGGGCAGTGGCATTCGCCACTAGCCGCTCCGCGATGTGCACGGCACGCTTCGGCAGGCCGCCGGTACCGCTTGTGGGGAGCAGCACACCTCCGGCGAGCGGGGTGCCGTCGAGTCCTGTGGGCGAGAATGCCTGCCTGACGGCGCGGCGGGTGACGAGCGTTCCGCTCTTCCGGGGAAGCAGGTGGTACCCGACGCCGGACTCAGAGATCTCACGCTCGATCTCGGCAGCACCCGCTCGAGGGTCGCAGGGCATGACATTGGCGCCGCAGATCAGCGCTGCGAAGTACGAGACCAGGTAGTCATTGTCGTGCGTCGACTCGACGACCACCAGGCTGCCTTGCTGGATACCCGCCGTACCGAGCCTCACGGCTTCTTCGGCCGACTCCTCCAGCAACTGCGGATATGTCAAGGCCCGGGTCGAGTCGCGCACAGCCCATCCCGTCGGCCTCGACCTCGCCGCCCGGCTCAGCAGTGCGACGATTGCGTTCGGTTCTCCGGGCGTGGCTTCGCCTCGCTGTCCACCCTGCACCATCATGCCTTCTCCTCCAGGTAGTCTGGGAGGCGTATCCCGTTTCCGATAACGGCGTCATGCACTCTTCTGCCCGCCGGCACTTGCGTGCCTGGGAGCACGACACTGGACTTGATCTCGGCACCGGCACCGATTTCGCTGGCGTCTCCGATCACCACAGGCCCGGTAAGACGGCAGCCCGGGCCTATCGTCACTCCTTCGCCGATGAGGACCGGCGGCTCAACTGACGAATCCTCAGCAATGGTGGCACTCCCCGGTGCAGCCCTGATGTCGCACCGCCCATGGGGGTCGGGAGGCGTGCCCAGGCGTCCGTGAAGTGCCATGATCGAACCCGCCAGGAACTGCTCCGGTGTGCCGAAATCGACGAATCTGTGCGGCGAGACATGGGCGAAGAGGCCACGGCACGACTCCTTGGCCGCCCTGCTCAGCACGTCACGACCGAGATCCACAGGATCGGGGCCTGCAGTCGCGTCGGACGCCTCGGGGACGAAGTCGAGAATCGACGGCTCCAGCACGACGGTCCCCGTTGCCGCAATGCGCCCTTTTGCTTTTTCTCCGGGCATGTGCTGGTATTCGCGGACGCGAGATGTCCCAGGATCGACGTCGAGTATATCGCCGGTGAACTCGGCTGATTTCCACGGGTGCCGCAGGCATCCGATGGTGGCATCGGCTTCGCAGGACCTGTGGTGCTCAAGCAGTCCGGCTATATCGAGCGTCGAGATGATATCGGCGTCGACGGCGACCAGGGTGCTGTCCCCCCAGTAATCCGTCAAGGCGCGCAGAGTCCCACCCGTGCCTTGTGGTTCCTTCTCGTGCAGATAGGTGATCTCCACCCCGAATCGCTCGCCGCTCCCCACCGAACTCCTGAACTGGTCGAAATGGCGCTCCTGCAGGTTGATCGCGATGTCGGTTATGCCAGCGTCCTTCAGCCGGAGGACCGCCCAGTGCAGTAGGGGGATGTTGAGGACTGGGAGGAGAGGCTTGGGGACGGTTTCGGTGAGAGGCCGTAGCCGTGAGCCGTGGCCCGCAGCGAAGATCAGGCCGCGCACGCCGTGCATGGCAAGGGCCTCCTACTCGTGCGTGATGGTCGCGAGCCGATTCATGGTGATGGCGCCCTGGTCGAGGGAGTAGCTGACAAGATCCAGCGCCGAGACTTTCACCCTGCCGTACTCCTTCTCCGACCGGGCGGCGACCAGTTCGCCGATCACCTGCTCAGGCACGACCGGCGCCTGGAAGACGGCCGCCGAGACATGGGCTGTGTCGCGGACGTTGCGGTAGTCGTTGCTCGCGAAGGCTCGCGGACCGTCGGCGAGCGCCCGGTCGTGCAGTCGGCGTCTCAGCTCGGTGAGCCCGTCGTTGGGGTACCCGCAGACGAAGATCCCTCCCTTTGAGCCGGCCAGGCCCACCAGTTCGATCTCAATCGGCGGGCAGCCGCGAAGAGCGCGGCGGATCTGATCCTCGTAATGGCTCACCTGCTCTCGTGGGACCTCGTCCTGATAGCCTTCGAGGCTTCGCACCGTACTGTGAAGGTTTTCGGGCGAGTAGACGAAATGATGCGGCGAAAGAGCCGTCGCGATCGGGCCCAGATCCTGGGCGATCCGACTTCTCGTCTCGTTCTCGATACCGACGACGAGACTAAGCCCCCACCGGGGATCGCCATGGCGCGGCAGGGTGTCCGCGGTGTAGGAGCCCGCGCGCAGCGCGGAGTCAGCCTCAGTCCACAGATTCCGGTACTTGACGGTCAGGTCCGACATGGTTCCTCGATTGCTCTGCTTGTAGTGCTTGGCCGTTGCTGATGCGACTACGACTCCCGGTGACGGTCGGTCGGCCGTTACCCTCTGGCTCCTGGGTGCGATGGTGCGGAAAAGCCGACGGCGGCAAGCGCGGAAATGACCTCTCCGTGGATCCGGCCATTGGTACTCACCAGGCTTCCCGCAAGGGGGTCGGTGTTTCCAAGTACATCGGTCGAGGTACCCCCGGCCTCCGCGACGACAAGTGCAGGCGCGACGACGTCCCAGAGCGATGTCCCGTAGGAGACCGCGGCATCGCTGACTCCCTCGGCCACCAAAATGTGGGCCCAGAAATTCCCCCAGCCCCACGCCGTGCGGAACTGGGCCGCCACTTCGCCGATGCCTGCTCGCAGCTCCAGTGGGTACTCGTGGACTCCTCCGAAGCAGAGACCTCCCGCTGCTGCCTCGTTGATCCCGGAGACGTAGAGGGGGCCGAGGTCGCTGTGGGCTCCGCGACCGCGCTCGGCCCACCAGCTGCGGCCCAGCGCGGGGGCGTCGATCGCCGCTACGGACTCTCCGTTCGAGCCAGACCAGGCCACAAGGGTTGCCCAGACGGGATGCCCTCGGCTGAAGTTCTCCGTGCCGTCGATCGGATCGATGATCCACACGTCGCTCAGCGCATCCGGCCCACCCCGTTCCTCGGCGATGATCGCGTCGTCGGGCGCGAGTAGGCGCAGCGTCGCTATCACCGCTTCCTCCGCTGCCAGGTCGGCGTCGGTCACGATGGAACCATCGGATTTCCACCACTGTGCGGTGTCGGGATCACGGTGGCAGCGCAGGGCGGCTGCTGCGCCGGCGGCGGAGGCTGCTCTGGCCACCTCGAGCCTGTTCATTGGCGATGTCCTCTTCGGTGCAGGGTGATGAAGGCGCTGAGGCACTCGGTTGTCGCCCTGGTACGCCTGTCCAGCGCCTCGGGAGTGAATCGGCTGGTCCGCGTCCGGCGGGCGGCACCGAGATGGCTGTCACTATGCGCCCACGAGTGCTCGATACGGACCTGTCTGGCTGGAGAGCTCCTGTGGACTGCCGTACTGGACGACCTTCCCTGCTTCCAGTACGACGACCTGGTCGGCACTCTCGATGACGCTCAGCCGATGCGCGATCACCACAAGGGTGATGCCCAGGTGGCGAAGTCGTTCGAAGATCTCTGTCTCCAGCACTGGGTCAAGGGCACTGGTCGCCTCGTCGAGGATGAGGAGTCGCGGACGCCTCACCAGGGCCCGGGCCAGGATGATCCGTTGGCGCTGGCCTCCGGATATTCCAGCACCGCCGGACGCCAGCAGGGTGTCATAGCCCATCGGCATGCGTGCCACATCGTCATGTATTCCGGCCAGCCGCGCGGCCTCTGTCACCTCTGCCTCCGACACCTCGGACCCGCCCAAGGCGATGTTCTCCCGGATCGTGCCGGAGAACAGGCGCGAATCCTGGTTGACGAACGCGATGGATCTCCGGTATGCGATAGTGTCCATCACAGACAACTCATGTCCGCCCACGAGGATCTGACCGATGGTCGGATTGTGCAGCCCTGCCAACAGCAGCGCACACGACGATTTGCCTGAGCCCGACGCGCCCAGCACGGTGGTGAAACTTCCCCGCGGCACACGGAAGGAGACGCCACTGAGCACCTCAGCTCTGCCCGTCTGGTAAGCGAAGAACACGTCGCGCACCTCAAGCTCGCCACGCACCGCTATGGACCGAGCCGAGCTTCTCTTCTCCGGAGTAGCCTCAATAATGTCGCTGAGCCTCGCCAACTCGGGTGCCAGCCCGGAGACTTGCAGCCCCACCTGGACGAGGTTGGCGAGCGGCCCCAGTAGTCCCATGGCGAGCACACTGAAGCCGAGCACATCACCGAGCGAGAGGATGCCAGCCGAGGCCCGGAGGGAGCCTACTGCCAGGATGACCAGCGGAGCCGCCAGCTGCAGGGCCGAACTGAGTGTGGAGGACAGGGTCAAGAGGCGGCGGCTGCGCAGCCGGGTGTTGAGCTCTTCGGCGAGGCTGTGGCTCCACCGGTGGCTGGCCGCTTCCTCGACACCGGCCGCCTTGAGTGTTGCCATGCCCTCCAGGATCTCGGCGAGTTCCGACTCTGCCCTGGCCCGCGCCTCCAGGGCGTCAGCACTCGCGTACTCCTGCTTGCGCCAAGCGACGACCAGCAGCCCCACCTGGAACATCGCCATCGCGATCACCAGCAAGGCCAACGTGTGATCCGCGAGCACCAGCAGAGTCATGTAGACGAGGATGAGTATCCCGTCGAAGGCAGTGGAAAATGCCGAGACAGAGAGCACCTGGCGAATGGCGGAGCCGGTCCTCACCCGCTGCAGGAGGTCTCCGGGGCTGCGGTTGGTGAAGAAGTCGTACGGCAGCGCGAACAGGCGGTTGAGGATGCTCAGCGTGACGTTTTCGTCGACCGCCGTCTGGATGGTGAGCATCGACAGCGAGCGGATGAGTTGCAGCGCGAAGTACGCAGTGGCCAGAACGGGTATCCCGAGCCACAGGTAGCCCGCCCCGGTGAACTGGCGCCCGGGGACCACGGAATCCACCACATACCTCGTGGCTAGCGGCATCCCCAGGTTGAACAGGAGGAGCAGGAGGGAGCAGACGATGAAGGGCAACCAGCGCAGACCGTGAGGAAAGAAGTGGCGGAGGTAGAGCCAGGGGTTCTTGTCCGATCGACGTGCCGTTCGTCGGCCGCTCCTGTCGTGTGCCGTATCCAGACCCGGTGTGATCTGCAGGGCCACGCCGGTAAAGGACTCGCCAGCAGCAGCCAGCGTGATCCGACGTCGCCCGAAGGCCGGGTCGACGATATACGCCCAGCCCCCGCTGACCCGCTCCAGAACTACGAAGTGAGTGAAGTCCCAGAAGAGGATGGTGGCCGGCGGCAGGTCCTGCAGCCCGTGGAGTCCGACCCGGACACCGCGGGCGTTGAAGCCGTACTCACGGGCAGCTTCGAGGATCTGACGGGCGGACACACCATCACGGCCCGTCCCGGTGGCCTGCCGCAAGTCCTGCAGCGGCACGTCGACATTGTGGAACGCCAGCACCATGCCAAGAGCGGCAGCACCGCAGTCGCTTGTCTGCGCCTGCAGGCGCACGGGCACCCGACGTACCCGCCCCAGCTGCCACCACGGCCCGGCTGCACCCTTGAAGCGGTGGTCCTTAGGCGCCCGGGACGGTCCGGCGGCACTGGCTGGCCCGACGGGCGGTCCGTACTCACGCGATGCACCGCGAGCGGACAGTGCCTGGCTGCGGAACCTGGGTCGGTTACCCGAGCCCTGGCCGCACTGCTGCTGGCTTCCGGGCGATCCGCCGGCACTCACCGCAGGCCCCCCTCGGTATTGGCCGACGCCCAGTCCGACTGCCCACGCAGGGACGGGGCGGGCCCCACCAGGCCGGTGAGAAGAATGTGCCTGTGATACACCATCTGCATGGCTTCCGTTTTCATGTTCCGTACATAGAACTCGATGAGCAAATCCTGGACAGTTGATACCTTCGTCAAATTTCGGCGGAAAAGCGCCAGAATCCAGACTTTCTGACTGCCCTCACGAGTCCGAATGATAGACTCGCAGCCGAATTGGGGCGGGGCCGCCATTATGCAGGGCTAGTGGCCGAAATCGGTTCGCCAGTCTGCCCATGATTGCTCCCAGCGACGAATTCCGCCCCCACAGAGCCGGATCGAGGATCCTCCATTCGACCAGCGCATCGATGAGGAGCGGATCCACCGGAACCCACACGCCATCGATCCGGAACTCCGCCCAGTAGTGGGCCGCAGAGAAAGGCGGAGTGAGTGATCGTCCATAGCAGAATCGTGACTCCAGCCCGCGGGCGCGGCCTTCGGCGGCGAGAATCCTCCCGAAGCCGGAGCAGTCGCCCACTCCCCGCTTGAGAATGAACTCGGTGTCCCAGCAGAGTGGATCCGGCAGACGCAGGTACTTGATCCAACTGAAGTCGTCGATGAGTTCGAGCAGCTTGGCTGGAAACTGCGGCCAGACCCTGGCCAACATGAACAGCTCGGTGTGCACGACCGTGGGCTCGGTCAGACTGCGTTGCACTCTCAGGCGGCTTCTGCTAGGCCGAAGGAGGCTGAACTCGCAGTCCTTGCAACGATGCGGACCCGGACAGCTCGCAACATAGTCGACCTGGTAGCTGTGCAGGTCGCCGTATGGCCTGCACAGTTCACGTGCCCACCAGTCCAACACCCTTCGCTGCCTGGATCCGATGTCCAGATGCAGAGCCACATTGAGGAGGTCGGTGCCGTCGAAGTGCACGCCCTCACCGGTTCTGCGGCATGGCAGACCCACTACCCGCAAGGCCGCCTGGAGGTCCCGTCCGATCCGAAACTCCGCATCCGCCGCAGGCTCAGAAACTCTGAAGGACCGCGAGCTGTCCGGTATTTTAAGCAGTTTGGCGACGATCGCCGAGACGTCGTCCGAAACCGCCGCGCCGACAGAGTTCACGCACTCGCTCCGGAATCGACCTTTATGACCTGAGCTGTGACCGTGGCGGCCGACTCAGACAGCAGGAAGAGCACGGTCCTCGCCACATCTTGGGCAGACGGCTGACGATTGAGCACATTCCGACTTGCGATTTTCTCTCTGAGTCCTTGCGAGAGCTCGGCGTTCATGTCCGTGGGGATAAAGCCCGGCGCTACGCAATTCACGGTGATCCCCCAAACTCCGAGTTCGACTGCAAGGACTCTCGAGAAACCCTCCAGAGCGGACTTTGTTGCCGTGTAGACTCCAAGCCCACGGAAGGTCTTTTGTGTACTTATGGATGATACGTTGACAATTCTCCCGACACCCGCACGGTGCATCGACTTCGCGGCAGCCTGGCACAGTGCCATCGGCGCAATTACATTCAGCAACCACATCCGAGTCCAGTCGGCCTGAGGCATGCCAACATGCAGTCCCGCTACCGCGACACCGGCGTTATTGACCAGCCCGTACAGATCGCGGCAGGAACGTATACGGAGGGCTAGTTCCGTACGGTCAGATTCGTCGGCGAGATCGGCGCGATGGAGTTCTGCTCTCCCGGCAAAGTCGTGCGTCAAGGTCCCGAAATCGGGTGTCGTCTGCCGGGCGACCGCTACCACGGTGTACCCGTCGACGAGCAAAGCTCGGCAGATCTCCAACCCGATGCCACGCGAGCCTCCCGTCACGAAGACGGTGCCTCTACTCATGCGCATCTACTTTCCCTGAAGGTGCAATCCGCAGTTCATCAACTACGCGTACAGAACGCGGGCATTCGTGCGGTGCAAGGTGCAGCCGTGCATACGACTTGACTTCGGCAGCAAATGCCGCCCGGTCTCCGCTGGAACGCGGGACGACCTCCACTCCGACCACGTGCCCGAGAAGGGCGCTCCGCACCGCGTACACCCGCACTGCCAGAACCTCCGGATGACGCTGAACCGTCTCGCACACGCGCTGCGGGGAGACCTTCCGGCCGCCGACATTGATCACGAGGCCTTCGCGCCCGGTCACGTACACCCGACCCCCGTCCACCCTCGCGGTGTCACCCGTGGATTGGAACGGCAGACCGGCGGCCTTGGATATCCGCAGGCATCCGTCCGCCACGTCGAAGGCCGCACCGTTCGGCAGTCGTTTGCCGAGAAGAGTGCCGGGCAGGCCAGCCTCGCCATCAGTGACGGACAGCAGGGTGCCTAGTTCGGTGGTGCCGAAAATCTGAACGATACGGTCGGGCGCCACGACGGTCTTCAGGGTTTCGAGCAGCGAGTTCTCGACCGGCTCCCCGCCCGTCGATGCGGTCACCACCTTGCGGAGCTGGTGACCGCCTCGCAGTGCGAACACTGCCGCCATCCGCCAGAACGACGGAGTTGCCGCGACGACGTCGAACCCATCGCCGTAACTGTCGGTGGACATCAGATCCCGAGGTGCCAGGAACTCGATCCGACCTGCTCGACTCAGGGCTTGGCCCACCGCAGAGGCAGCGGCAAAAGTGAACGGTGCATACCCGATGCCCCAGAACTCTCCTGCGGGCGTCGGCTCCTGGAGGCTACCGGGCGCGATTGACGCCCAGGGCCAATGGGTTGCCTTTGGCCGGCCTGTGGTTCCGGACGAGAAGATCCATATCCCTGGGGAGGACAGCAGATCGGTATTCCGAGCACCAGGCGCGGATGCCGACCGGATCTCGATCCGACCGTCGACCTGGACCATGGAGACGACGCCCTGAGGACGGAGTTCGGCAATCGTCTCGCGAGGAGCACCCGGTCCCGCGAGAATCACCTCCAGGTCGGACGCAAGCCCAGCGAGCAGGGCGAGGACGAGTTGGCGACCGTTGCGCACCTCCACGGCCACCCGTGAATACCCTGCCCTGCGCAAGTCACCACACAGCTGGTCCACCTGACACGATGCCTCATCCCAAGTGATGGAGCCGTGGGGATCACGGATCCACGCCGACGTGCGGGGTTCGCCGGGCGGCATCGTGGTCATTCGGAGGACCGGACCGGCCGCAGCGCACGCGCGAGATCACCGAGTGTCAGCAGGCTCTCACTGATGTGAAGGTCAAGAAGGACGTCAAGCTCCTCCTCCAACTCGACTATCACCTCAGCTATCAGCAGGCTGTCCAGGTCGAGGTCGTCGAGTCTGGTGTCGATGTTGAAGTCCACCTCCGCTCGGGAGGCGGCTGTCAGTGTTCGCCGAACGGCACCGCGAATGGCCTCTTCACTGATGAAATCACTCTGAATGGGACTGCTCCATTCTTCACCGGTCGGCTGCAGGGATCTCGTAAGTGCGAAATAGATAGGGCACAGGCGAGCGCTAACGACCTCCCTGCGTTGGTTCTCCACTGCAAGGCCCTACGACACTGATCACGTACCGCTCGGCTGATGGGTGAGCCCCGCATGAGGAGAGATCACCCATCAGCCGAGACGAACTCCGCCGATTAGTTGCGGATCGACTTCGCCGCCGGAACGACGATACCCGTGCCGCCGACCACGTCGGACAGCTCGTCATCGGAGAGAACGCTGATGTCAACGCTCTCGAACTCGATGTTCTCCATTCTAATCACCTCCTCTACAGAGACTGTTCTCGGTTTCCCACCGCTCAGTGGAGTGCCAGAGCTCACCGAAGTGTGCATTCCATCCGCCTGGCGGTGGTGGCTATTAGGGACTTCGCAAATCTCCGTAAGGGGATTCACGGTCTATTCGGTCAAGTCATGACTCGGACGGCCTTACGGACCGCTGCACTTAGCGACCCGGAATCGAGCCGTCAATTCGGCTTTCAAGGAAAGCTATCACCCTGCAGACGGCATCTGGCGATGATATCTTCACATCCAGCGTCAAGGTGAGCTCCAGGGAATCGTCTCCGCTTACGGCGCGCAGATCCATCCCAGTCGAATGCAGGCTGACCCGGGGTCGGTAAGCACCCTCCTGGGCGACCACGTCTCCGCAGTGCCATTCAGACTGATTCCACTGGCCATTGACATAGGTAACCGAGAATCCCGGCGCGTCGGCGCTATCAGCTGAGGAAAGCGCCTCTCGGATCCCATCCAGGATTGTACTACTAACGTTTCGGCGCGCAATAACCGACAGTATCTCCCGCCTCGCCTGCCGGATTGACTGGTCGAGGCTTTCTGTCCTTTCGATAAAGAGCGGAAGTGGGACTGTGAACATCCCGGAGACATTCTGCTCCGATGCGAGGCGGGTGTCCACCGGGATCATGATGGCAACCCTGTCCTGAGGCACCACTTCGAAAACGGTATCAGCAAACGCAGCCACCACCCACTGGAATTCACTGCACCCCTTCAGCCGAGAAAGGGACCGAATACGCTCCAGTCGTTCACCTTGCACCAGGACTCGCTCGGTGGCGCACTCCCGCGACGCCGGCTCCGTCAGCAAATCAGCGGAGAACCGGACCGGAGGAAGCTTCTGGCGGAGCCGGCTCAGCCAGAACTCGGATGTCCTCGCTCCCCCAGCAAGCGAAATCTCGGCATGTCTGAGCGCAGAATCCATGAACCCAGCTGCAGAGGATTCGGATACAGGAGACGTGTGCCTTTCTCCCCCCGCCAGGTTCTGCCAAAGACTCTGAAGTACCAGAGACCTCCCGCGTCCATCCAGAGCAACGTGGGAAAAAGTAGCCAGAAACGCGTGCACCGTGGGCGAGTACCGCAGTAGTCGATACCTGAATGGATACTGGCTGCCAAGATCCCACGAATCGGACAGATCTTTGGCCAACACTGCCCGAGCATAGCGGTTGAATTGCTCCTCCGATGCACTCTGCACATTTCGGCAGCTGATCAGCGATCCGCCGCCAGGCTCCTCACGCAACCATTGGCGCGGATCCCGGCCGGGCTCCTGCGAGACCCCGATGCGTAGCACTTCATGACTCTTCACCGCTTGTGACAGCGCCACGATGAAACCGTTGACATCAAGCTCTCCGTCAATCCGATACGAAGCATACAGGGAAGTCCGGAGCTCTGGACTGCACATCAGATCGTCATGGTGAATGCGCTGCCCCGGCATGAGGGGGCACGACTCCGGCGATTTCTCGCTTTGGAGATTCTCGTGCACAGTTACCTTTCAAGATAGGCTGCTGCAGCAAAAGGGTGACCGGTCTGGCCAAATTAGACGGCTTATCAATACAGGGGCATCGACTCGGGGGGCAATTAGCGAGGCAGTGGCTCGATACGTTTATGGCCATTCGCCAGCGTACATGCAAGCCCAATGTGGGGGGATCGCAAGACCCCCTTCGAACTGAACTTACGTTAACTACCCGACAGAGATGAGATCAAGGCCCAAAGGATACTAAGTTAGATGCAGTGCCCGATCGGCGCAGCAATTTGCCACCTCAACCCGTCCGGGAAATTGATGCTATCAGATATTAAGTGTCTATTTTGCATGCCTACGATGCCGGCCTAGGACGGCGATTCGATATCCCGCGGTCACATGACTTACCGCCCCTGAACGAGCTTTTCACTGCCCACCATGCCCTGCGCCAAGACCGAGGCCCCCACCACACCCGCCGCACGTCCGAGCAAAGCAAGCTCCACGCGGACTCTGCGGGCCGCCATGGGCATCATGTGGCGCTCCATGCCACGAACGGCCGCGGGCATGAACAACCCGTGCACTGCGCTCAACCCACCGCCGATCACTACGACCTCAGGGTTGAAGACATTGACCAGACCGGCCACTGCCACACCCAGCCGCGTACCCAGTTCGTCGAACGCGTCTGTCGCTGCCCTGTCGCCTCGATCGGCAGCAGTGGCAACCTCGACCGCGGAGATCTCGGCAGGAGCACGGATGCGCTCGCGGTAGCCACGGGCGAGGGCTGTCCCCGACACGTACTGCTCAAGGCAGTCCTGGCCACCGCAGGGACAGGCTCGGCCCTCCGCCCCTATGGCGATGTGCCCGAACTCTCCTGCCAGTCCGGTGCTTCCGGTTAGCAGGGAACCGTTCACCACAGCTCCTCCGCCGAGGCCGGTGCCGATGAAGAAGCCGAGATTGTCGCGGGTGCCGGAGGCCGCGCCGTGTCGCCATTCGCCGACCAATGCCGCATTGGCGTCGTTCGCCACGGTGAGGACCCTGATCCCCAGGTCCAGATCCGATGGCACCGTCCCGAGGATCTCTGCAGCCGTAGGCGCGGACGTGATCCGCCCGGTGTCCTTGTCCACCGATCCGGCGACCGCCATGCCAGCAGCGACCGGGACAACCCCTACCCGGTCGGCTTCACTGGTTAGTCGTTCCCGGACTTCTTCCAGTTGGCTCCGGATCTCCGGCTCGCGAGGCCGGTCGTAGAGCCGGCCTAGCACTTGGCCGTCGTCGCCGACGAGGGCAGCTCGCAGGCTGGTCCCCCCGATGTCGACTCCCGCATAACAGACCAGTGGATCAGCCGATGCCATGGACTTCTCCCTCGGTCGCGAGAAGCACATCGGCCTGCGTCGCCTCCTGCCGTACCCGCGCGAGGATTTCGTCGCCGTGAGCCGCATCGTAATGAGTGAGTACGACGAGGCCCGGTCGGCTTCGCTGGACCACTCCGGCCACCTCCGCTGGGCCCATGTGGTATCGGGGCTCCTGCTGCTTCGCGTCCTTGTCCGTTACCTCGACGAGGAGCAGGTCGCATCCTTCGGCGAAGTCGGAGAGTTCCGGCATCACAGCGGTGTCGCCGCTGAAGACGATGCTGCGGTCGTTCTCGTCCACGACCTTCATGACGTGTGCCTCGATGCTGTGCCGAGCGGCCATGGTCTCCATCCGCAGGCTTCCCACCCTGAACGAAGTCCCCGCCTGGTGAGGGAGTATCCGGAACGCGCGCGGGAAGTAACTGTCCGGCAGGCCCATTGCCTGGGAGATTCCCAGCAGGATCTCCGGGCCGTTGGACGGGAGGTGGAGGTCCACCGGGGGAAGGCCGCGCGTGTAGAAGTAGTTGCGCAGGGCAACGAGATCGAAGAAGTGATCGGGGTGCATGTGTGACACGACCACGGCGCTCAGCACGGCTGGGTCGATGTACCGACGCAGTGCGCCGACGGCTCCGTGTCCGCATTCCAGAAGCACCGTGGTGCCCTGAGAGGCGGTCACCAGGTAGCCGGAGGTGGCCGCTCCTGGGTTGGGCACTGCGCAGCTCGCACCGATGATCCGCAGTTCTGTGGTCATCGTCCCTCCAGTTCTGCGGTGGACATGTCCAGGAATCCATCCAGAGCCGTGCGCAGTGCCGAGGTGGCCGCCTCCAGCTCCCCCCAGCTCGTCACCAGCGGCGGATTAAGTCTGAGGAAGTCACCACTCATTCCCACCAGCAGTCCCTGCTCCTGCATGAGGACCTCCAGAGTCCGACGGCGGCCGTCGACGCCCTCCCGCCAAGGACCTCCGAGTTCGATACCGGCCATGAGGCCGAGTCCGTGGATCTGAGTAACCATCGGGTGTTCGCCAAGCTCCTCCCGCAGAGCCTGGCTCCAGCGGGTACCGAGACCAGCGGCTGCGCGTGGCAAGTCGTCACGGATCAGTACGTCCAAGGTCACCGCAGATGCCGCGACAGCCAGGGGGTTTCCGCCGAAGGTGCTGGACATGGCGCCTTTTTCCGCGAACGCGGAGCCCTGAACCACCGAGCCCCGCGCCAGCAGGGCGCTCACCGGCACCCCATTTCCCATGCCCTTACCGATAAGCATCATCGCCGGCTGGACGCCCTCGGCGGTGCTGACGAACATCTGGCCGGACCGGCCGAACCCGGCGAGGATCTCATCGACAACAAGCAACGCTCTGAGGTCGCGGGCCGCCTGCTCGACAGCCGACAGGAACCCTTGGATAGGGCGGCGGTTGCCTGCTGTCCCTTGCACCGGCTCGATCACGATGGCAGCTATCTCCACAGGAGATCCGGCGGCCACCCGGTGAAGCTGACGGATCGCCTCCTCCACCTGCTCCGGCCGGTGTGCGGACCCGTTGGCGACCGCGGGGTAGGGGATCCGGTGGACGAATGGCTCCTCGGACGATCCGGTCGGACGCCAGACCGGATCCGTGAGCGGCGCTGCGCCGGTGGTCCGGCCGTGGAAGGCCCCCTGGAAGACGATGAGCCCCTGGCGATCAGTACTGCGCCGGGCGATCCGCACAGCGGCGTCCGCTGCTTCACTGCCGGTCGAGAACAGCGTGATGTGGTCAAGCCCCGTGGGAACGAGTTCCATGAGCCGCTCAATGTATGCCACACGTGCCGCGGTGGCGTGCCTGCTCACCGCCAACCTGGCGGCCTGTTCGGCGACCGCCGCCGCGAATTCGGGGTGTCCGTGTCCTAGAAGGCAGCGACCCGCGCCCGCGAAGAGGTCGAGGTACTGACGTCCTTCGACGTCGAACACCACGCTGCCTCTGCCGCTTTCGAGCACCAACGGTGTCCCGTCGACCCCGGACAGCCCGTACCTCATGGACCTGCGTTCTCTCGCGATCAACTCCCTGCTGCTCGTAGAGGCGGGGGTCGAACGGAGCGGCTCAGAGGTCATGGTAGGAACCGCCGCCCAGGATCAGCCGACCGATCAGCTCCTTGCAGAAGTCGTCGTTGGGCCCCATCAGAGAACCTGCGAGGGCGTCGCGAATATGGCGCTCGATGGTGAGGAAGCCCTTTGCGTACGAGCTGCCGCCGCTTGCCATCATGGCTTCTCGGGCCACGTCCACGGCTGCTTCGGCGGCAGCGACTTTCAGCGCCGTCATAGGTATCGCCTGCTCCTCAAGCGGTCGGCCGTTGTCGATCAGGGAGCTCAGTTCACGGACCATGCCCCTGACGGCTGCCAGCCTTATCGCCATCTGGCCCACATGGCGGCGCGCCACGGGGTACTGGCTCAGCCCGGTGCCGAAAGTGGTGGTGCTGCTGACGTACTGACGTGACCTGATCCGCTCCACGCACGCCTCGAAGGCAGCGCTAGCGATGCCCAGATAGGCCGCGCCGAAGCCGAGGTGGTAGAGCGGCTGGTTGACCTCATTGTAGCGGCGCAGTCCGTCTCCGCCACCGCTGCCGGCCAGCAACGCCTCCTGCGGAACGGTACCGTGGAACGACAACCACGTGCTGCTGTTGCCCGTCAATCCAAGCCCCTTCCATTCACCAGAGCGAAGGCCCGCCGTGTCCTCCGGCACCGCGAACAGGGCATGGTCGCGGCTGCTACCCGAATCCGGAGCCTGCGTAGAGATGATGTACAGATCGGCGTGGCCAGCCGAGGTGGCAAAGCTCTTGTCGGCTTCCAGCCGGTATCCGGCCTCGACAGGCGTCGCAGTGCTTGAGACAGACCACCACTGGGATCCAGAGCCGGCTTCGCTGATGGCCTCGGTGACAAGCCAGCGCCCGTCAAGTACGGGCTGCAGGTAACGCTTCTGCTGTTCCCGGTCGGCGAGGAGGACCAGGGAGCCGACCGAAGTGGCGTGCATCAGGTACACCATGGCCGTCGACGCGCAGGCCTGCGCGAGTTCGAGGACCACGTCGCTGAACTCCGCCGCCGTTGCACCGATCCCTCCCAGGTCTTCGGGGATCGTCAGAGCAAGGAACCCGGCCTCTTTGAGAGCGTTGATCGACTCACTCGGGAACGCGCCGTTGCTGTCAACCGATGCCGCAGTCGGCTTAACCACATCAGCGATCAGTTCGGAGAGCACTACCGCGCGACCCGCACGAGAATCGGGTACTGCCTTCACGCCTTTTCTCCGATCGGGAACATGTGGTCAGCCAGGAATTCTGGTCCGCTGCGGTCGGCTCGCACCAACTGCTCGAATCTCTCCCACCAGGACCTGTGCGAGCCGTACCAGTCCACGGTCTCTTGCACACCGCTCAGGAAGTGCTTTTCCGGCTTCCATCCGACGGAATCCGAGAGCCGCTGCGATGTCGCGACCAAAGAAGCCCCGCGGCCGTCTACGATTGGCGGTGAAACTGTAGAGAAGTCGTTGCTTCCCACCACAGTCGAAACTACTCCTTCAAGCCCCACACCCTCCCCTGTCGAGATGTTGAAAACATTTCCCCAGGAGCCCAGCTCGATGAGCTTCAGAATCGCAGATACCGCATCACTGACATGCATAAAATCTCTGAGGCGTCCGGTGACCGCCTCACTGCGAATTCCGAGCAGTGACTGCACAGCTACACGCGGAACGATGCGATCGGGAAGCTGCCACGGGCCGTAGAGATTAGTTAGACGGACCGTCGTGGAAGATGTCCCGTACGAGTTCTGATACGAGCCCACCAGATTCTCGCACGCTATCTTGCTGGCTGCGTAAGCGGAAAGCGGGATCAAGCGGGAGTCTTCGTCAAACAGAGCCCCGTCGTTTCCCCCGTATACCTCGATCGAGGAGGAGAAAAGGACAGGAATTCCGGACTTTCGGGCAGCACCCAGGACGGCGACCGTCGAAGCGACGTTGTTGACGGCGACAAGTTCTGGATGATATAGCGAGAAGTCCACCTGCGGGAGCGCTGCGAGATGGACGATGACGTCCAGGTCACTGTCCACGGCCGCCTCCGGGGCGGAAAGATCCGCAAAGCGACACCGCACCCTCTGCGCGAGCCCGGTGGCAGAAAGACGCCCCATTCGGTCGCCGACATCATAAAGCGTGACCTCATAACCTGCCGATTCTGCAGCAAGCGCCAGATTCACCCCAACGAACCCCGCGGCCCCGGTTATTCCAATCTTTACTGACATGCCAATTAGTCCCCGCCCCAGATAGGCATATTGCAATTTTGCGCCTCACTCCCTGGCGACTTTCCAAAGCCCGCCAAAGAGGCGACCGGTCGGAGTGGGTTCGTTAATTTTCCATCGCCGATTAGAGTCGCAGCATTGCAGCGTTAAATTTTTCAACTTTCACTACGGATTGCTTCCTTCAATCCGGCAAGTCTGGAACATATCCAACCTTCGGAGCAGAAGCCAACCCGATTGATCGAGGGGAAGCCTGCGACGGATCGCCATCAAACCTTGCTACATTTAGATTGAAAGCTTCCGATCATTCCATCTCGCCCCCAATATCCTCTAAGGCCCCAAGTGAAGCTTAAGGAAATTTCGAACAACGGGGCCTTGGGTGATGCAACGCCGCCTGTAGCCGCGGCCTTCGGATGGGGAATAGTTTGAGGGCTGCAGCGGCGGGGGTAATTGAGGGCAGGACCTCGACACGTTTTCTGGATGCCGGATAGAAAGTGCCGTCCGGTGCGGACCAAAGCTGGAAAACGGGGCTGACCCCAAGTAGATGATCGGCGGCGCTGAACAGAGCGACAGGAAAGCTGCGAGCCAGCTCGGACCAGCGGATGTGCCACCCGCCGTGAACAGCATCGACGCAAAGTCTCCCTAGTGAACTGCTCTAGTTTGTCCACTGCGTCGGAATATCCACCAGCCGCAGCGTTCTCAGACACCGGCAAATACCGCCAGCGCCCCAGCGGCAGACCGACACCACCTGACGCCAATTCCTGCTGACCCGGGCCACGGTCATCCAAGCCGTCGACTTCTTCCACATCAACTGCGACGTCACCCTGCGACGGCCGTACGTGTTTGTCGCGATGGAAGTCGACACCCGGTACATTCACATCCTCGACGTCACCGACCATCCCGACGGGCAGTGGGCCACACGGCAAGCCCGCAACCAGCTGCAGACACAGCTCGGCGGCGGGAGCCAGCGGCAGATCGGTGCGATAAGCCAACCCTTCGAGCGTGGCACTGCCCAGTTCCACTTCTGAGAGCTCGCGGCCCTGGGCAGGCTGCGCGAGCTCGGCGAGCAGAGCTGTGCGGTGTGCGGTCTCGGGAAGCACCTCTTGACGGACCGCTATGAGTTCGTCCTCTCGCCCCGCGACCTTGCCGTAGCTGGCGGGGAACCCCAGCCCCCGATCGGGATCGAGCAGGGTCAGCAGCGGTACGAGCGCTGTGGGCCCGTACTTCTGCAGGAAACGGCGGCAATGGGCCAGCAGCCCGACGGACAGTTCACTGACTGGCACCGACAGGCGCCAGAGTGAGCTCGCCGCAGCCGCGGCCTCCTCGGCGGACAGCACGACCTGATGAGCCGAGCGCAGATCGACCTGGGTAAAGGTACCTCGCTGGTGGGGCTGCGCCGCCGCCCGCCGTGCGGCGGAGAATTCGCCCAGGCCAGCGCCGGGCTCGGTCTCCTCGTAGCGTGACACGAACTCCTGCAGGGCGCCCAGCTGGTCGAGTCCCGGCAGGCCGGTGACGGGGGTCAGTTTCTGCACCACGTGGTCGAGCGGGTCGGGCTCATCCAGCGGTGGGTGCAGGTCGGTCAACAGGATGTTGTGGCGGATCAACCGTCCGAGCGCCTGATCGATTCCGCTTGCGGGAACGGAAGAGAAGCGTTCGCCGAGGTGCGCGACCAGCTCCCGGTACTCGACGGGCCGCACGGCGAACTCCAGTACCGCGCGCAATGCCGCGTTGAGCCGGATCGATGCGTGACCAGTCGTGTCTGACAGTCCGTCCTCGCAGAGCTCGGCGCGCTGGTCGTCGTAGAGCGGAACATATACACGCTCCCCGCGGACATCGCACAGGTCGTTGACCACCACCCGGAGCACTGCACGGACTTCCGGCTTCTGCTCCAGGGCGGCGACGAGCGTGGTAATCCAGCCGAGGTCGGCCCGAACCCTCCTGTACGGCCAGCCCCCGGCAGTCCGCACCGACGGCGCCGCACCGAACACCACGGGCGCGACACCCGCCCACAGCCCGAAGGGCGTCGGCCTGGTCCGGGCCCGCAGCAGGTACCGGGGCACCAGCAGCACTGCACGGACCAGACAGGCGCGCGGCGGGCGGGAGCCGCTCTCAGCCCACTCCAGGAGCGCGGAGACATCCGGAGACGAGACTTCCAGCGCCTCACGGACGAGGCGCAGGCCGGCCACGTCCCGCAGGAAGGCGAGCAACGCGTCGTCGCTCATGTCCTCAAGAGCGACGTCGGCCACCCGCGGCACTTCGGCACTCACCCGCGGGACGGGTGTCCGCAGCACGGCGTAGTCCTCGGCGTGGTAGTGCAGCATCGTTTCCAGTTCCATGTCAGTCGGTTCGCAGGTCGGCAAACGGAGCCCGGCCCGCCCTCGCGCGATGCCAGTCCAGCCGCGAGCAGCCGTGTGACCTGACCACCGGTGGTGCCGACCCTGGCAGGTCGATCATGGCGGCCGCCGACAACCGACCTATAACGTATGGATAATGGATTTTCGTCGGCGGCCCGGTAGAGATCCCTGAGAGCTCCTTTCGAAGCCGCTTGGGAACACATGGAGCAGGTCATACATGCGGTTTGGTCTGTTGGGCAGCCTCACGATTCACGACGACTCGGGTACTGCCCAGACGCTGCGCTCCCCAAAAGGCCGAGCCCTGCTCGCAGCACTGCTGCTTGAGCCGAACCGGCCGGTGTCCCGCGACCGTCTGGTCGGTGCCCTGTGGGGCGAGAAGCCGCCAGCGACCGCCGCGATCGCCTTGAACAACCAAGTCGCCCAACTGCGCCGCTTCCTCGGACCGAACGATGGCGACCGCTTGCGTACCATCCCACCGGGCTACCTGCTGCGGGTCGACGAGAGCGAACTGGACACCGAGGACTTCACCCGTCAGCTCATCGCCGCCGACACCTCACGCGGTCAGAGCGACTGGCACAGCGTCAGCGAGCACAGCGCAGCCGCACTCGCCTTGTGGCGCGGCTCCCCGCTCGGCGACCTGCCCGTGCTCGCCGAGCAGGAAACGCCCTACATCCATTCCCTGCAGGAGGCCCGTCTCCAGGCTGCCGAGTGGCACTTCGAGGCGGCGCTCCACCTCGGGCGGCACCAGAGCGCGATCTCCGAAATCACCCGCTGGGTCGCCACGCATCCGCTGCAAGAGGCCTTCCACGTGCAGTTGATCACTGCGCTCTACCGGAGCGGACGCCAGGCCGATGCCCTGACCGCCTTCGAGGATATCCGCACCCGACTGGCCGAAGAGCTCGGCGTCGACCCTGGAGTGGCCCTGCGCGCCGTGCACCAGCAGGTCCTGCTCGCCGACCCCGAACTACTCTGGCGGCCCGAACCACTCCGGCACGACACCGACAACTCCATTGAAGAAACCGCCGAAACCGCGATCGGCACCGAGGACAGCGGTTCGGCTACGCAGGTAAGAACGGCCCCGGCGCTGCAGATTCCTGCGCAACTTCCTGCGGACACACGCCACTTCACTGGGCGATCCAGCGATCTGAGGGTAATAGTCGACCACTTAACTGCGGCCTCAGCCAGCGGCGAGCCCTGTGTGCTGATCGTCTCCGGCATGGGAGGGGTCGGCAAGACCGCCCTGGCGATCCACGCGGCCCACCAGGTGAGGCACCTGTTTCCCGACGGACAGCTATACGTGGACCTCCGGGGATTCGGGACCGGTGAGCCACGCGAGGCACACGACGTCCTGGCAGGCTTCCTCACCGATCTCAGCCGCGTCGACGAGCACGCCACATGGAACCGGCGGCACCCCGAGCACACCGACGACCGAGCCGCCCTGCTGCGCACCGTCCTCGCCGAACGGCGCGTCCTGCTGATGCTCGACAAC
Source organism: Kitasatospora sp. NPDC056138 (assembly GCF_042264695.1). NCBI lineage: Bacteria > Bacillati > Actinomycetota > Actinomycetes > Kitasatosporales > Streptomycetaceae > Kitasatospora > Kitasatospora sp. NPDC056138. Next base: position 25,143 of record NZ_JBHJVK010000047.1, read on the forward strand.
GCCCGTGATGCAGCCCAGATCCTTCCACTCCTCCCTGGCAACAGCCGCTCCGCAGTCGTCGTCAGCAGCCGAAACACCCTCACCTCACTGCCATCCGCCGTCCAAGTGCACCTGGACCCGCTGGACGTCGAGGAACAGCGCGCACTCCTGTCTGCCCTCTGCGGGACGGCCCGCGTCCACCAGGACCCGGACGGTGCGCTGCGGCTTCTGGCCGCCTGCGCAGGTCTGCCCTTGGCCCTGCGGATCGCCGGTGCCCGTCTGGCGGCCCGCCCGGCGTGGTCCCTGAGCACGTTGGCACAACGGCTGGATTCGGGCGGCAGGCGTCTGCGTGGCCTATCGACCGGACATCTGGGAGTGCGCGCCACCTTCGCCTCCAGCTATCTCGCCATGCGTGACAGCAGTCGGCCGGAGGATCGCGACGCCGCGCGAGCATTCTGCTTGCTGGGCCTGTGGCCTGCGTACCCTCTCTCGTTGCAGGCCGCAGCTGCGTTGCTCGGCGAGGCCGTCGAGGACACCGCCGACGTATTGGATGTCCTGGTCGACGCCCACCTGCTGCAGAACCCGAGCATCGGCTCGTACCGTTTCCACGACCTCCTGGGCGAGTTCGCAGCCCAACAAGCCGTACGGGAGGTGACCGAAGACGAACGCAGTCGGGCTTTGCTTCGACTGCTGACCTGGTACTACGCCGCTGCGCACAGAGCCGACGTTCAGATGGACCCCAGCGACAACCACACCCCCTTGTCGGTATCGGATGATATCCGTGCCCTGCTGCCAGACTTGGCCGGTAAGAACCAGGCGTTGGCCTGGTACACGAGCGAGCTTCCGGCGCTCAGGGAAAGCATCCGCCGTGCTCGCGACTGCACCCGACCCGACCTCGCATGGCGGACCGCCAAGGCCCTCTTTGGCTACAACCAGGCATCCTGGTGGACCGGAGACCCGCTGGGCGACCTGGCCCACGCACTCGAAACGGCGCGCAGACACCAGGACCTCGAGGGTCAGGCACAGGCACACAATCAACTGGGATGCCTCCATGGCATGGCGTCCCGCCATGCCGAATGCCTCGAACACCTTCAGGCTGCGGCACACCTCTTCGACCAACTTGGCGACTCGGAACGACTTGCGGGAATCCTGACCAACCTGGCCAGGCACTACGAGGAGACAGGGCAGCTCAACTTGGCGCTCGCAGCCCTCGAACGCGCGACTCAGGAATCGGCCACCATCAGAGACGACCCGAAGTTCCTGTTCAAGACGGCAAGCGTGCTATTGGCCTCCGGCGACGCGACAGCGGCTGAGAACGCCTACCGGAAGTGCCTCACGGCCTGTCGCGAACACGAAGTTCGGTTGGGCGTCGTGGCGACCCTGATCAAGCTCGGGGATACCCTGCTCGCCCTCAACCGCCCCAACGAGGCCCTTGTCGGCCTGCAGGAAGCACTCGTGATCAGCTCCGAGCTCAACGACCAGGCGCAGCTCGCCGATACCCTTGCAGCGACTGCAAGGGCCCACCTTCACCTCGGCGAGCTGATCCCAGCCCGGCACCACTGGGAACAGGCCCTCGCTATTGCTCATGAACACGGCATCCAACGAGTAATCCATGACAGCTCGAAAGGACTTGAGGCCCTGCGGACTGTCACGTAGAGGCCCGTCAAACCAACCGTGCCTACCCAGGAAGCGTGTCCGAAAGATGGCTCTTCCAAGATTTTCGTAACCGGCGAGTGCTTCAACGCGCCTCTGATGCTGCCGCGTTGACCGTGCCAGCGTGGTGGCGTGTGAGCATCCCCTTGTAGCGTAGAGGCCGTGACTGAAGGGGAAGTTGGGAGTCATGACGGAGAAGAGGCGGAAGTTCGACGCGGAGTTCCGTGAGGGGGCTGTGCGGATCGTGGCCGAGACCGGTAGGTCGGCGGCGGAGGTGGTGCGGGAGCTCGGGATCAACGAGACCACCCTGGCCTCCTGGGTCTCCCGGGCGTGGAAGGCCGGCGGTGACGGGACGCTGGGCGAGTCCGAGCGTGAAGAGCTGGCCCGGGTGCGGCGGCAGGCCGCCGAGCAGGCCAAGCGTGTCCGTGAGTTGGAGATGGGGCGTGATGCCCTCAAACGCTGCATGGTCCTGTGGGTGAAGTAGCTGCGGCGGACCCGGCGGCGCTCGTCGGGGTGATCAGCGACCAGAGGTCCGAGCACGGCATCCCGCACTCCGTCTCCTGCCGTGCACTCGGGGTGTCCGAGGCGCGGTTCTACAAGTGGCGCCGTCGACCGGCCGAGCCGAAGGACCGCGAGGTCAGGCGCGCGCGACTGGAGGAGCGGATCACGCACTTCTTCCGCCGCTCGGGCGACACCTGCGGCTCGCCGAGAATCACGCTCGACCTGTGGGCCGAGGGGTGGAAGGTCTCGGTGAACACGGTCTCCGAGATCATGGCCGAGCTCGGGGTCCAGGGCCGCAAGCCGCCGCGCCGCCGCCGCTCGTTGACCAGGCGGGGCAAGCGCAGAGCCGCCCGCGACCGGGACGCACGCGGTGATCGGTGCAGTGTTCGGCCCCACTCGAGAAGGCGAAACCTCCTACGCCCCCCGACTGTTGCATCACCTGAGCCCCGAGATGCTGGTGCTGTGCGACCGGGGCTTCAACGGCAATGACTTCCTCGCCTCCGTGCACGCCACCGGCACACGCGTCGTTGGCCGCATCAGCCAGCGCCGCCGCCCGCCGGTCCCGGAACCTCTCGCGGACTCCTCGTACTCTCTCGGTCATCGGCGGTGTCGCCATGCGCATCATCGAGGCCCAGATGCGCGTCGTCTGCACGGACGGTAGCGGCTTCGACGGCTCCTACCGGCTGGTGACCACCCTACTGGACGCCCAGCGCTACCCCGCCGACCGTCTCGTGCGCCTCTATCACGAACGCTGGGAGCACGAGAGCGCCTACTACGCCCTGCGTCACACCATCCTGCAGGGGCGAGTCCTGCGTTCGTGCGACCCGGTCGGTATCGAGCAGGAGATGTGGTCCCTGCTGCCCCTCTACCAGTTGTTGCGTCGGGCCATGGTCGGGGCTGCGGAGTCCCGGCCGGGGACCGACCCCGACCGCTGTGGCTTCACGATCGCTCTCCAAACAGCCCGCGACCTGCTGGTACGTGCGGAAGGAATCGTCGAGCAGGGGATCGGGTCGATCGGACGGCGAGCTCTGTCGACGCTGTCGCCGGAACGTCGGCCTCGCGTCAGTACCAGGAAGGTGAAGTCGCCCATCTCACGCTATGCGGAAAGGAAGATGGACGGCCGCCCCGACGGGAGCCGGACCGTGGCCTCCGTGACGATTGCCCTCCTACAACCTCCGCCCTCTCCGCCCGCGCTGCCGACCACCATGGTCCGGGAGTACGTCGGCGCCGGCCAGGTCGGCAACCGCATGACACGCGTCCTCGCCGCGCTGCAGGCAGAGCCCGAGCGGCAGTGGCGAGCCAGAGAAGTCGCCGAGCTCCTCGGTGATGTCACCCCCGTCACCACATATCGACAACTCGCCCGCTGGACCGAAAGAGGATTGATCAGAAGAATCCGAACGGGCCGCTACGCGGCGGCCGCCCCGACGAGGACCGCAGCTTTGCGCCCCCGGCCCAAGCGCTAACTACCCGGCCATGCACCAAAGTCACCAGTATTGGGCCTAGCCGTCCGCCGCGCAGTCGGCGGCCCGGCGCAGCAGCAGGTCGCGCTCACGCGTGTTGCGGGTGAGCCCGGCGGCACGTTCGAACTCCCGCCGCGCCTCGGCGAGCCGGCCCAGCCTGACCAGCAGGTCGCCGCGCACGCTGGGCAGCAGGTGGTACGCGCGCAGGGCGGGTTCGGCGAGCAGGCCGTCGACCACGGCCAGGCCCTGCTCCGGCCCGTACGCCATCGACAGGGCCACCGCCCGGTTCAGCTCCACCACCGGCGAGGGCGCCAGCGCGGCGAGTTCCCCGTACAGCGCGGCGATCCCCGGCCAGTCGGTGGCGTCCGGGGTGCGGGCGCGGGCGTGGCAGGCGGCGATGGCGGCCTGGAGCGCGTAGCTGCCCGGCGGCTCGCCGGTGCGGGCGGCCAGTGCCTGCGCCCGGTCGAGGGCGGCGAGTCCGCGCCGGATCAGGAGGTGGTCCCAGCGGGAGCGGTCCTGGTCCAGCAGCAGGACGGGCTCGCCACCCGGTCCGGTCCGGGCGGCGGACCGGGACGCCTGGATCTCCATCAGTCCGACCAGGCCGTGCACCTCGGGCTCCCCGGGGGCGAGGCCCGCCAGGATCCGGCCCAGGCGCAGCGCCTCCTCGCAGAGCCCGGGGCGGATCCAGTCGTCGCCCGCGGTCGCCGAGTAGCCCTCGTTGAAGATCAGGTAGATCACTTCGAGGACGGAGGCCAGCCGGGGCGCCAGCTCGTCCCCGTACGGGACTTCGAAGGGGACCTCGGCCTCGGCCAGGGTCCGCTTGGCGCGGCTGATCCGCTGCGCGACGGTGGCCTCGGAGGCCAGGTAGGCGCGGGCGATCTCCTTGGTGGTCAGCCCGCCGAGCAGCCGCAGGGTGAGCGCGACCCGGGAGTCGGTGGACAGCAGCGGGTGGCAGGCGGTGAAGACCAGGCGCAGCAGGTCGTCCTCGATGCTGCCCACCGCCTCGTCGAGGACGGCTTCGAGGGCCGCGTCGCCGTCCGCGATGCTCGTCGACCGCTCGCTCTCCAGGTCGCGCCCGAGCTCGGTGACCCGCTGCTCCAGGCGCTGCTGCCGGCGCAGCAGGTCGATCGCGCGGTGCTTGGCGGTGGTCATCAGCCAGGCGCCCGGGTTGCGCGGGATGCCGTCCCGTGGCCACTGCTCCAGCGCGGCGACCAGGGCGTCCTGGGCGAGCTCCTCGGCCAGTCCGAGGTCGCGGACGATCCGGGTGAGCCCGGCGATCAGGCGCGCCGACTCGATCCGCCAGACGGCGTCGATGGCGCGGTGGGTGTCGGTGGCCGTCACGACGGTCCATTCGACCATCCGACGCCCCACCGCGCCAGCGATCCGGGTCCCCGGGGCGGGGCCGGGCCGGGCGCGGACTACCCCTTGGACTCGTGCTCGGCCCGCCAGGCGATCTCACGCTCGGCGGCCTCGGGCGGCAGGATGTCGGCCGGGAAGTCCGACGGGTCGAAGACCTGCCGCAGTTGCACCTCGCCCTCCCGGAAGGGCACCCGGGTGGCCCACTCGATCGCTTCCTCCCGGGACTTCACCTGGATCACCCAGTAGCCCGCGATCAGCTCCTTGGCCTCGGCGAACGGGCCGTCGGTGACCGTGCGCCGCTCGCCGTCGTAGCTGATCCTGGCGCCCTTGGAACTGGCCTGCAGCCCGTCGAGGGCGAGCAGCACCCCGGCCTTGTCCAGCTGCTCGTTGTACCTGCCCATCTCGGCGATCATCTCGGCGGTGGGAAGCACCCCGGCCTCGCTCTCCGCGGTGGCCTTGACCAGCATCATGAATCGCATCGCCGTGTCTCCTCGGTCGGTCCTCGGCCCGTCCTTCCGGGCCCTACCTCTGCGTCGAACGGGGTCCGGCGTTCTCGACAGCGGGTGCGGAGATCTTTTCGAGCGGGCTCCGGCAGCCCCGGCCGCGCCGGGTGGCCGCCGTCCGCGGGCGGCAGCGCCCCGGTGACGGAGCTCGCCTCGTCGGGGCCAGGAACAGGATCGCCCCGGCCGCCTCCTCCGGCGCGCCGGGCCGGGCCATCGGGGTGGAGGTCCGGCGGCCCGCGGCAGCACGGCGCCCCGACCGGAGCAGGAGTCCGGTCGGGGCGTGGCGCACGGCGGTCGGGCCGGTCGGGTCGGGCCGGTCAGATGTCGACCGTGACGTTGTACTCAGTGACCCAGTTGTTGAACTCGATCAGGCGCTCGAGGATGGCGCGGGCGCTCCAGGGACCACCCACGTTGTAGGAGCCGGCCGGGACGTCGAGCAGGCGGCGGACCTCCTCCTCGGACACGATCCTGAACACCGGGGCGCCCTCGACCAGGATGCCCTCGACCCGGTCGCGCAGGGCGAGTTCGTACTTCTCGTCCTGGGTGGAGGGGTACGGGTTCTTCTTGCGGTCCAGCACCTCGTCCGGCAGCAGGCCGCGCATCGCGGCGCGCAGCAGGCTCTTCTCCCGGCCGTCGAAGCTCTTGATCGACCAGGGGGTGTTGTAGACGTACTCGACCAGGCGGTGGTCGGTGAACGGCACCCGGACCTCGAGGCTGACCGCCATGCTGATGCGGTCCTTGCGGTCCAGCAGGAAGTTCTCCCAGCGGGTCAGGTTGAGGTACGTCAGCTCGCGCATCCGCTCCTCGAGGCCGCTCTCGCCCTCCAGCCGGGGGACCTCGGCCAGCGCCTGCTCGTAGCGCTGCTTGACGTACTCGGTCAGGCCGAGGCGGTCCCACAGGCCGACCGTGCGCAGGGCGCCGATGCCGCCGGCCTGCTCGAAGGGGTGGTGCCACGGGAAGGTGTCGCCGTTGACGGCGCCCTCGTCGTGGAACCAGGTGTAGCCGCCGAAGAGCTCGTCCGAGGCCTCGCCGGAGAGGGCGACGGTCATCTGCTCCTTGAGCGCGCGGCACAGGATGAGCAGCGAGTACTCCATGTCACCGGTGGAGACCGGCAGGTCCTGGGCGCGCAGCACCTGGTCGCGGACGTCGTCGTCGAGGATGTCCTCGTTGTTCAGCTCGACGACGATGTGCTCGGCGCCGACGTGCTCGGCGACCTGGATCGCGTACGGGGTGTCCGGGTCGGCCCACTGGACGTTCGACTGGAAGCGGGTCTCGTGACCGGTGAAGTCGACCGAGAAGGCCTTGATCGGCGTCTCGACGCCCTGCTTCTTCAGCGCCTTCGCGGCCAGCGCGGTGACCGCGCTGGAGTCCAGGCCGCCCGAGAGCAGGGTGCCGACGGTGACGTCAGCGACCAGCTGGCGGTCGACGATGTCCTCCAGCAGCTCGCGGACCTTGGCGATGGTCGCGTCCTGGTCGTCGGTGTGCGGGACGGCCCGGAGCTGCCAGTAGCGCTCCTCGCGGTGGCCCTCGCGGGTGAAGCGCACGATGGTGCCGGGGCGGACCTCGTGCATGCCGCGGAACACCGCGTGGCCCGGGGTCTTCACGATGGAGAAGATCTCCTGGAGGCCCTCGCGGTCGATGACCGCCTCGGACTCCGGGTGGGCCAGGATCGCCTTCGGCTCCGAGCCGAAGAGCACACCGTCGGACGTCGGGTAGTAGTACAGCGGCTTGACGCCCATCCGGTCACGGACGAGCAGCAGTTCCTCGGTGCGGGCGTCCCAGATCGCGAAGGCGTAGATGCCGTTGAGCTTCTCGGCGAAGCCGGTGCCCCACTCGACGTAGGCGCGCAGCACCACCTCGGTGTCGCTGGTGGTGCGGAACTCGTGGCCCAGGCCCTTCAGTTCCTCGCGCAGCTCGCGGAAGTTGTACACCTCACCGGTGTAGGTCAGGACCGCCTGGGTGATCTCCGCGTCAGCGGCGATCATGGGCTGCTTGCCGCCCTCGAGGTCGATGATCGCCAGTCGGCGGTGTCCCAGGATGGCGTGCTCGGAGGTCCAGAGTCCGCCGGCGTCGGGGCCGCGGCACTCCATGGTGTGCGTCATCGCGTCGGCGAGGTCCGCGAAGGCCGACAGGTCACGCCCGTAACTCACCCAACCGGTAAGGCCGCACATGAGACAGGATTCCTCTCGTCAAGAATTGTCGTGTGATGCGTGCATCAGCACCCGGCGGGTCCCACGGACCCTGCTTGGCGCGGGCAGCTTTACGAAGACATGGCGCAGATCCGTGTCTACGGCGCATCGGAAGGGCGCATTCGGCCATCGACACCTTCCGAGGCGTACTCGACGTCGCCGTCAAAACCTCTGCACCGATCCCGTTCTCCCCTGCTCCATCTCACGGGTGTGGTGCTGCCACCCCGGGCCGAATCCGCTCTGTGATCGTGCCGTCAGGCGGAAAACCCGGGCAACCCATCACACCGAACACCGTCAGGTCGAGGACTCCTCGCGGGTGACGCGAAGCCGCCCGGCGGAGCCGGAAAGCCCTCAGGGGCGCGGGAGTCGAGCTCCCACGCCCCTGATGCGGCGGCCCGCACCCCGGAGGGCTACCGCAGGCTGCGCAGGTACTCGCGGTTGAGCACGGAGATGCCCGACAGCGGGATGCCCTTGGGGCAGGCGGTGGCGCACTCGCCCGTGTTGGTGCAGCCGCCGAAGCCCTCCGCGTCCATCGCGGCGACCATGCCGCGGACCCGGCTGCCGCGCTCGGGGGCGCCCTGCGGCAGCAGGTTGAGGTGGACCACCTTGGCGGCCGTGAAGAGCATCGCGGAGCCGTTGGGGCAGGCCGCCACGCAGGCCCCGCAGCCGATGCACTCGGCGTGCTCGAAGGCCAGGTCGGCGGTCTCCTTGGGGACGGGGGTGGCGTGCGCCTCGGGGGCACTGCCGGTCGGGGCCGTGATGTAGCCGCCGGAGCCGATGATGCGGTCGAACGCGGAGCGGTCCACCACCAGGTCGCGGACGACCGGGAAGGCGGCGGAGCGCCAGGGCTCGACGTCGATGGTGTCGCCGTCCTCGAAGTGCCGCATGTGCAACTGGCAGGTGGTGGTGCGCTCCGGGCCGTGCGCCCGGCCGTTGATGACCATGCCGCAGGCGCCGCAGATGCCCTCCCGGCAGTCGTGGTCGAAGGCGACGGGCTCCTCGCCGCGCAGGATCAGCTCCTCGTTGAGGGTGTCGAGCATCTCCAGGAAGGACATGTCCGGGCTGATCCCGCCGACCTGGTAGGTGGTGAGCGCGCCGGGTGCGTCGGGTCCCGGCTGCCGCCAGATCCGCAGGGTGAGGTTCATGCGTAGCTCCGCTGGGTGGGGTGGACGTACTCGAAGACGAGCTGCTCCTGGTGCAGCACCGGGGCGCTGCCGGTGCCCGCGAACTCCCAGGCCGCCGCGTACGAGAACTCCTCGTCCCGGCGCTCGGCCTCGCCGTCGGGGGTGCGGCTCTCCTCCCGGAAGTGGCCGCCGCAGGACTCGGTGCGGTGCAGGGCGTCCAGGCACATGAGTTCGGCGAGCTCGAAGTAGTCGATCAGCCGGTTCGCCTTCTCCAGCGACTGGTTGAGCTGTTCGCCGGTGCCCGGCACCTTGATCCGCTGCCAGAACTCCGCGCGCAGCTGCGGGATCCGCTCCAGCGCGCGGCGGAGCCCGGCCTCGTCGCGGGCCATGCCGCACTCGTCCCACAGGAGTCCGCCGAGTTCGCGGTGGAAGGAGTCGGGGGTCCGGTCGCCGTCGACGGCCAGCAGCCGGTCGAGCAGGCCGGTGGCGTCCGCGACGGCCTCCAGGACCGCCGGATGGCCGGCCTCGACGGGCGCGCCCGGCTGCCGCGCCAGGTAGTCGGCGAGGGTGGCGGGCAGGACGAAGTAGCCGTCGGCCAGCCCCTGCATCAGCGCGCTGGCGCCGAGCCGGTTGGCGCCGTGGTCGGAGAAGTTGGCCTCGCCGATCGCGAACAGGCCCGGCACGGTGGTCTGCAGGTCGTAGTCCACCCACAGCCCGCCCATGGTGTAGTGGATCGCGGGGTAGATCCGCATCGGCACCCGGTACGGGTCCTCGGCGGTGATCCGCTCGTACATCTCGAACAGGTTCCCGTACCTGGCCTCCACGGCCGCCCGTCCCAGCCGGCCGATGGCGTCGGCGAAGTCGAGGTAGACGCCCTGGCCGCCGGGCCCCACGCCGCGTCCCTCGTCGCAGACCACCTTGGCGGCGCGGGAGGCGATGTCACGCGGGACCAGGTTGCCGAAGGCGGGGTAGATCCGCTCCAGGTAGTAGTCCCTTTCCTGCTCGGGGATGTCCTGCGGCTGGCGGGTGTCGCCGACCGCCCTGGGCACCCAGATCCGGCCGTCGTTGCGCAGCGACTCGCTCATCAGGGTGAGCTTGGACTGGTGGTCGCCCGAGCGCGGGATGCAGGTCGGGTGGATCTGGGTGAAGCAGGGGTTGGCGAAGTAGGCGCCCCGCCGGTGGGCGCGCCAGATCGCCGTCGCGTTGGAGTTCTTGGCGTTGGTGGAGAGGTAGAAGACGTTGCCGTAACCGCCGCTCGCCAGCACCACGGCGTCCGCGAGGTGGCTGGAGACCTCGCCGGTCACCAGGTCCCGGGCGACGATGCCCCGGGCCCGGCCGTCGACCACGATCAGGTCCAGCATCTCGGTGCGCGGGTGCATGGCGACGTTGCCGGCCGCGATCTGCCGGGAGAGTGCCTGGTAGGCGCCGAGCAGCAGCTGCTGTCCGGTCTGGCCCCGGGCGTAGAAGGTCCGGGAGACCTGGACCCCGCCGAAGGAGCGGGTGTCCAGCAGTCCGCCGTACTCGCGGGCGAACGGCACGCCCTGGGCGACGCACTGGTCGATGATCTCCACCGAGATCTGCGCCAGGCGGTGGACGTTGGACTCCCGCGCCCTGAAGTCGCCGCCCTTGACGGTGTCGTAGAACAGCCGGCGGACGCTGTCGCCGTCGTTGCGGTAGTTCTTGGCGGCGTTGATGCCGCCCTGCGCGGCGATCGAGTGCGCGCGGCGCGGCGAGTCCTGGAAGCAGAACTGCTCGACGTGGTAGCCCTGTTCGGCCAGGGTGGCGCCGGCCGCACCGCCCGCGAGCCCGGTGCCGACGACGATCACGCGGTGCTTGCGCCGGTTGGCCGGGTTCACCAGCCCCGCCTCGAAGCGCCGCCGGTCCCAGCGCTGCTCGATCGGCCCGTCCGGCGCCTTGGCGTCCGAGATCGGCTGTCCCACTGTGTAGTCGAGGTACGAGGTCATCGGACGACTCCGGTCATGACGGCCACGGGAATGGAGATGAAGCCCAGTGTCAGTACCAGGGCGAGCAGGTTGGCGGAGACCTTCAACGCCCGGTCGCGGCGCGGGTTGTTGACGCCGAGGGTCTGCGCGGCGCTCCAGAAGCCGTGCCGGATGTGCAGACCGAGCGCGAGCATCGCCACGATGTAGATGCCGCCGCCGTACCAGGTCGAGAAGGAGGCGACCAGGTTCTGGTACGGGTGGTCGGCCTCGGCCCTCGGGTTCACCGTGAGGGTGGTCAGGTCCAGCAGGTGCCAGACCACGAACAGCGCCAGGATCACCCCGCCCCAGCGCATCGTCCTGGTGGCGTAGTCGGACTGCCGCCGCCGGTGCGCGTAGCCCTGCGGCCGGGCCGCCCGGTCGCGCCTGCTCAGCTGGTACGCCGCCGTGCCGTGGGCCAGCACGGAGGCCAGCAGGACCACCCGGGCCAGCCAGACGAACCAGCCGTGCCGCAGGAAGGGCTCGCCGACCGTCCTCAGCCAGGCCGCGTACCCGTTGAGCTCGTCGGGGCCGAAGAAGACCTTCAGGTTTCCGAGCAGGTGCCCCACCAGGTAGAGCAGCATGACCGCGCCGCTGACGGCCATGACCGCCTTCTTGCCCACGGTCGAGCGCCAGAGTGTCAGGAGGGTCGACGGACGCCTCCGGCCCGTCCCAGTCGCGAGTGCCATGCCGAACACGGTAGGAACGCGCTCCACGGTACGTCCAAGACATGATGCGGCTCGCCACGATAGGCACGGCCTATCGATGCTGCCTATAGTCGGGGCATGCAGCTGCAGCAGCTCCGCTACTTCGCGGCGGTCGCCGAGACCCGCAACTTCACCCGGGCGGCCGACCTGACACATGTCTCGCAGCCCTCGCTCTCCCAGCAGATCCGGTCACTGGAGCGGGAGTTGGGCGCCGAACTGTTCCACCGCACCCGGGGGAACATCACCCTCACCGACGCGGGCGCCACGCTGCTGCCGCTCGCCCGGCGGATCCTCGCCGACGCGGACAGCGCCCGGCTCGCCGTCCAGGAGGTGGTCCAACTGCGGCGCGGGCGCGTGCGGTTGGGCGCCCCGCCGAGCCTGTGCGGCAGCCTGGTGCCGGACGTGCTGGGCGCGTTCCGGCACAACCACCCCGGCGTCGAACTGGCGGTCCTGGAGGGCGGCTCGCAGGACCTGGTCGACGCGCTGGGCAGCGGCGAGCTCGACCTCGCGCTGGTCATCGCCCCGGAGGCGGGCGAGGTCGCCCCGCCCGCGCTGGAGGTCACCGAGCTGCTGCACGAGCAGCTGGTCCTGGTCTCGTCGACCCGCCTGCCCCGCAAGCGCGTCCGGGTCGAGGAGCTGCGGGACCGGCCGCTGGTGATGTTCCGCAAGGGGTACGCCTTGCGGGAGAGCGCGCTCGCCGCCTGCCGGGCGGCCGGGTTCGAACCGCGGTTCGCCGTCGAGGGCGGCGAGTTGGACGCCGTGCTCGGCTTCGTCCGGGCCGGGCTCGGCCCCGCGGTCGTCCCCGGCATGGTTGCCGCCCGCTCCGGCCTCCACCTGGCCGCCTTCGCCGGCCCCGGCCTCGGACGCACCATCGCCCTGGCCCACGGCCGTGACGTCCCGCTCACCCGGGCGGCGGCACAGCTGCGCGCCACCCTCCTCGGCCACCTGCGCACCGCCGCCGCCCAGGGCTCCCTCCCCTCGGGCACCCGCCTGCTCCCCACCGCCGGGTAGCGCCCCGGCCGGAGCGGGGCCTCCCCACCGGGCGGCGGAGGGGGCGGGTGACGGCGGTGCCCCGGCCCGGGACCAAGGGCTCAGTCGACGCAGGGGATGCCGCCCGCCTTCACGGCCGGGCCCTGCATCGGCAGCGTGGACGCCGGGTCCGGGGTGGCGTCGCCGTCGCCCGGCGCGGCGGAGCCCTGGTCCGAACCCGCGTCGTCCGACGGGTCGTTCGAGCTCGTGGCCGACGCGGCCGTGTACGAGGTTCCCAGGGTCACCACGATGCGGCCCGCCGGGACCGCCGAGGAGGCGGTCGCGGTCACCCCGTACCGGGCCGCGACCTGCTCGGCGCTGCCCTTGGCCCCGGCCCCGTAGACCACGGTGGTGGACCTCGGGTGGCTGCCCGCCTCGCCGACCCGTCCGGCCTTGAGGCCCAGGTCGGCCAGCGCCCTGGACTCGTTGGCAGCCGCCCTGGACACGTTCGACGCGTTGTAGACGTCCACCGTGCCCCTGAGCGGGCTGCCGGAGTCCGCCGCCGGGGAGGCCCCCGGGTCGCCGCTGCCGCCGCTGCCGCCGCCGCTGTCGGAGGGGGCGGGCACGGGCGCCGTGTCGTGGCCGAACAGCTGCTGGACGATCCGCTTGATCAGGTCGGGGTTGACGGTGTTGACGGCCTCGCCGCCGATGGTCCTGAAGCCGCTGATCGGCAGGGTGTTGAACTCGACGTTGCCACCGGTGAGGTTGGGCGCCTGCTGGGCGAAGTCCAGGATGTCCCACCGGTTGTCGATGACCACGTCCTTCTTCACCACGTCGAACAGCTTCTGCATCTGGCCGAGGTCGCCCACCACGCCCTGCTGCTTGAGCTTGTACTCGACCGAGGCGATGAACGCCTGCTGACGGTGCGTTCGGTCGAGGTCGCCGTTGGGCAGGTTGTGCCGCTGGCGGACGAAGGAGAGCGCGTCCGCCGCGTTCAGGTCGCTGTACCCGGCGGGGAGCTTGAGCCCGGTGCCGCCGCCCTCGTGGGTGGCCGTCCGGGCGACGATCGGGTCGCTCACCGGGTGGTTGAGGCAGACCCTGATCGGCTGCAGCGCCTTGGCGATGTCGTAGAAGCCGATCAGGTTGACCTCGGCGAAGTGGTCGATCGGGATGTCGAGGAGCTTCTGGACGGTCTGGATGGTCGCCGAACGCCCGGCCTCCCGGCTCTGCCGCTCCAGCTCCGCCTTGGACAGGCCCTTGCCCTGCAGCTTGCCCTCGGCGGCGTCCTTGGCGATCCCGTACGCCTCCTTGATCTTGTGCATCCTGCCGTCGGCGCCGACCGTCTGGACGTAGTCGTCGCGCGGGACGGACAGCGCCGTCACCTTGCCGCCGTTGGCCGGGATGTGCAGCACGATCAGGGAGTTGGTGTTGTAGCCGCCGATGTCGCTGCTGCTGCCCGCGTGCAGCTCGTTCTCGACCACGTCCGGCGGCAGGTCGTTGCCGTCCATGTCCTTGCGGCTGTCCAGGCCGATCAGCAGCAGGTTGACGGACTTGTCCAGGTGCGGCGGCGCGTTGCGCCTGGCCTCGTCCAGCGCGCTGGAGGTGGTCAACCCGTCGGACAGGTCCTTGAGTTCGTACCAGGTGAAGCCGCTCGCGCCGAGCACCGCCACCGAGACCGCGCAGGCCGCGGCCCGTCCGGCGACCAGCGCCGGCGAGAGCCGCGACCGGGCGGGCCTGCCGCCCTGCGGCCTGCGCGGCCGAGCCTGTCCCTGCCCGCTGTCAGCCACGACGGCCCCTTCCCTCACGCAGCATCCGGACGCCGACCGCCAGCAACGCGGCCAGCACCGCCGCCGCCATCACCGGGAAGGCGTGGGTCACCCAGCGCAGTGCCCCGGTCGCCAGCGCCTTGCCCTGGTACCGGTCGCCGTCGGCGAGGTACTCGGCCCCGACCGCGACCACGAGCACCACCACGGGCGCGGAGGTGACCACCCACCACCAGCCGGCCCGGCTGCTGACCAGCGTGGCGAGCGCCGCGCCCAGCACCGCACAGACCGCGAACACCACACCGACCCCGGACCCGGCCACCGCATCGACCGCGGCACCGAACAGCGGCAGTCCGATCGCCGGGTAGACCGCGGGCAGCCGGCCCGCGGGTGCCCCGGCGCCGCGTCGGACGTTCGCCGCACGCGCGTCCCGCTGGCCGCCGCGCGCTCCGGCACCCCCGGCCGCCGACGTGCGGGGGCCCGGGAAGGCGGACTGCCCGCGCCGGCCCGGAACCTGTCCGGTCTGCTCGGGACGCCGCGGCGGAGCCCCGCCGGTACGCCCCGCCGCACCCTCGCCCGAACGCCGGGCGGACGGAACCGGGCGCTGACGCCGTACCTCCGCCTCGTCGTAGGGCGCGCGCGCCCGTTGTCCCGCCATGCCCACACCCCTTGTTCGCTCGGCTGCTGCACTACCACGTCCGGCCTCGGCACCCGGCCGATGCGGATGGGCAGCGGACGGGCGGCACAGGAGCGCGAGTGCGCCCTCGTCACCACCTGGACACGCAACGCCCGAACGCCGGCTCCGACGCCCGGGCCGCCCTCACGGGCCTCCCACCAAGTTCTACAGACGTGTAGAGAATGAGCGAAGCATACAAAGGCACTCCCTCGAAGTCACCCGCAGGGGTGTAAGCCGTCCACCACTCGCCTACGTGCAACGAGCGACGGGCGCAGCGGTGGCGGTGCCCGACCCGGCAACCCGGCCGCACCCGCCGGCGGCCCCGAAGACCCGCCTGCCGCACGCCGGTGGCACCCCACCCGGCCGCGACCCGGTCGGCGCGGCGCCTTTGCAGGTCACAGCGGCTGCGCAGGGTACTCGCGGTCCGGCCGGCGCGAGCTCACGCCCGCGGCAACGGACCCGGCGCATCCGGCGCGGCGCAGGCGCGAACTCGCCCGGTGATCCGCGCACTTCCGGCTCCCCCGGCCAGGCGGGGGCTCCCACGGTCCGGCCGGACACACCCGCCCGGCGACCGGCGCCCGCGCCCGTACCCGCGCCTGCCCGACGGCTGCACCCGCGCCCGCACTGCGCCCGGCTCCGTGCCCGGCTCCGTGCCCGAGGCAGCCGTCACCGCCTCGCGGGATGCCGGGCCATCGCCTATACCTGGGTTCTGAGCCCCCGGACGCATCGCGGTCCGCCACTGCCACCGCCGGCCGCCGCTCTCACCTGGAGCACCCCATGCGCCAACGCAGGCGGCCGCGCCGCGCCGCGACGGCTCCGACCACTGCCACCGTCGCCCTGGTCAGGGCCGCCGCACCGGTCCTGGGCACCGCACTGCTGACGGGCTGCGCCACCGGCCAGGCCGGGCCGGCCGCCGTACCGGCCACTCCCGTACCGGCCAGTGCAAGTCCTGCCGGTGCCGGTGCGGACACCCCCGGTCCGGCCGGCACCTCGTCCGGCACCTCGGCCGGCGTCGCCGCCGGGACCGACCTGGCCGCCGGGGACCACAACATCTCGTTCGTCGTCGACGGCACCACCACCTACGGCACCCTGCACATCCCGGCCCACCCCGCCGGCGGCACGCTCCCCGCCGCCCTGCTGCTCCCCGACGGCGGCCCCACCGACCGCGACGGCAACCAGCCCCAGCTCAAACCGGACACCCTCGCAGGCCTCGCCCAGCTCATGGGCGACGACAAAATCGCCACCCTGCGCTACGACAAGTACGGCACCGGCCTGACCGGCCTCGGCGCCTACGCGGGCCGGGCCGCGGCACCCGACCTGGCCGCCTACGTCCGCCAGGCCGACGCCGCCTACCGGTTCCTGGCCACCCGGCCCACCACCGACCCGCACCGGCTGCTGCTCGCCGGACACGGCGAGGGCGCGGTGGTCGCCCTGGAGGTCGCCACGCTCAGCCGGCCCGCCCCCGCCGGGCTCGCCCTGCTGGCACCGCAGGACGAACGCCTGCTCGACCTCACCACCCTCCGGCTGGACCAGCAGCTCGACGCCGCCGTCGCCACCGACCGGCTGACCGCCGCCCAGGCCGCCACCGTCAAGGAGGCCATCGCCCAGGCGGTGGCCGAGTTGCGCGCGGGAGGGACCGCCGACACCACCGGCATGCCCGGCACGATCGCCACCGTGTTCGAGGACTTCAACGACGACACTGAGTACGTCCGCACCGACGACGCCGTCCACCCGCCCGACCTGGCCCGCCGGCTGACCGGCGGGACCAGGACCATGGTCACCTGCGGCAGCGCCGACGCCGACATCCCCTGCTCCACGACCGGGCCGCTGGTCGCCGCCCTGGCGGCCGCCGGCACCACCGGTCCTGGTCTGGTCACCCTCCCCGACGTCGACCACCTCCTGCGACCGGCCGACTCCCCCACTGACGCCACCACCCTCGCCCCCGCCGCCCGGCAGGCCGTCCACGCCTTCGACGCCCTCTGGCACTGACCTGGCCGGCACCTCCCCGTGCGCTTGCGACTGCCTGCCGGAGCGCGGGCGCTCACGGCGGGCAGTCGCTTACGGGGGCACGCGGCCCACCGTGCACCCGGGGGACCACCGCGCCCGGAAGCCGCCAGCCGGCCACTGCCCCGGACCGACCGCCCCTCGGCCGCCTTCCGCCGCGCCCGGATTCACCCTCCCGTGCGCCGCCGGCAGGAGGCGCTGCTCCATCCAGCGGTACCCGCACCGCAGAAATATGATGAATGCGGGGTTTCGCTACGAGTCCGGCTCGGACTGGGCCCGCCGCTGAGGTGCAGTGAGAGCCGGGTCACGAGACCCCGAGGCACCGGCCGTCCACAGGGTCCTGCGGCGACCGGACAACCCGGTGCACCTCGGAGGGTCCATGCCCCGACACCGCTCCCGGCCCGCCAGCGCCGACGACCTGCTCAACGAGCTCGGGCGACTGACCGCCCAGGCGCTGGAGCGGGCCGAACTCCAGCAGGCCCGGGTGGAACTGGCCGAGGCGCTGCAGCGCGAACTGCTCCCGGGTGCCCTGCCCGAAATACCCGAAGATCGAACAGGCCTGCATGGGCCTCGCCGAGGTGGTCGCCCGACTCGCCCCGGACGACGCCGGCCACCGCCGCACGAGTGACCGCACCGGGCAGTGCAGCCCTGCGCGAGGGGACACCGGGCAATCGGCCGGAGCCCGGCTCAGGCCTGTGGGGCCGCCTGGTCGACCGGTTCGCCGAGCGCCGAGCGCCGAGCAGTGATCCTCCCGACAGCGCGCTGCCAGCGCCCTGACAGCGCAGCAGAGCAGGGTGAGCCACGCCGGGACGGAAGGTCGCAGCCGACGATGTCGCGACCGTCCCGGACGGACACCGAAAGGGCTCCCGATGACTCACCCCTCCCATGCCTCGGACCCGGCCGCACGCCTCCGCCGGACCCGTCCCGCAGCCACGGCTTCCGCCGCTGCCACCGCCGCTGTCTCCGCTGTGCCGGCCGACTCCGCCGGACGAGCGGCGCGGGCCGGGCGGCCCGCCGCGGCCGTACGACGGCTGCGCGCCGCCGCAGCCGTCACCGGCCTGGTCGTGGCGGCGCTCCCGGCCTCCGCCGGAGCCGCACCGCCTCCGACGACCCCGACAACCCTGACGGCGACGACCGCGGAGGCCGGGGTGACCGAGGCGGCAGTGCCCCGGCTCGACTGGCAGGCGTGTGCCGACGGTTTCCAGTGCGCCACCGCCCACGTGCCCCTGGACTACCGCGCCCCGCACGGCGCCACGATCGACCTCGCGGTGATCAGGCACCCGGCGACCGACCCCGCGCACCGGATCGGATCGCTGTTCTACAACCCCGGTGGCCCGGGTGTTCCGGGCACCCAGGCGCTGCCGGCGATGACCGCCCACTTCCCCGAGCAGCTGCGGGCGCGGTTCGACATCGTCAGCTTCGACCCGAGGGGCATCGGCGCGAGCACCTCGACGCGCTGCTTCGCGGACGACGCGGCCGAACGTCGCTTCCTCGCCGACGTGCCCGCAGGCTTCCCGGTGGGGCACCGACAGGAACAGGTGTGGACCGATGCCTACGCGCGCTTCGGCCAGGAGTGCCTGCGGAACAACGCCGCACTGCTGCCGCACCTGTCCACGGCGAACGTCGCCCGGGACATGGACCTGCTCCGCCGGGCCGTCGGGGAGCAGCGGCTCAACTACTTCGGCACCTCCTACGGCACCTACCTGGGCGCCACCTACGCCAACCTGTTCCCCGGCAAGGTGCGCTCGATGGTCCTGGACAGCGCCGTCGACCCGATCGCCTGGTCCACCGGCCGCGACGGGCAGGCCGACCGGCTGGGCGCCTTTCTGCGGACCGGCACCGACGTGGCGGCGGGCCGCACCCTGAACGCCTTCCTCGACCAGTGCGGCCACGCCGGGCCCTCGGCCTGCGCCTTCTCGTCCGGCGACGCCGCCGGAACCCGCGCCAAGTTCACCACCCTGCTGCAGCGGCTGCGGCAGCAGCCGGTCACCTTCGGCAGCCCGCCGGCGGCCATGACCTTCACGTACGCGTCCACGCTGGAGAGCACGCTGTTCCAGCTCTACGCGGCGGCACCGGTACCGGGCCTGGCGGCCGGCTGGCCGGGTCTCGGACAGCAGCTCCAGCAGCTGTGGACCGCCACCGGCTCCGGCACGCCCGCACCTGCACCCGCACCCGCACCGGCACCGGCACCGGCACCGGCGGCCAAGGCTGCCGATGCCGGGGCCGGAAGCTACCAGGGACAGGAGCAGGCCATGGCCGCGATGTGCGAGGACAGCGCCAACCCGGGCGCCAGGTCCGGTTACCCGGCGCAGGCCGCCCTCGCCCGGGCCAGGTCGGGTGAGCTCGGCCCGTACTTCGCCTGGGCCTCGGAACGCTGCGCCGCCTGGCCGACCGGCGACCCGGACCGCTACGCCGGGCCGTGGAACCGCCCGACCGCCCAGCCGGTCCTGGTCGTCGCCAACACCGGGGACCCGGCCATGCCGTACCAGGGCTCGCAGGCCATGGCCCGGTCCCTGGGCCGTGCCCGTCTGCTGACCGTCGACGGGTACGGCCACACCGCCCTCGCCAATCCGAGCAGCTGCGCCGCCGACCATGAGGTGCGCTACCTGGTCGACGGTGTGCTGCCCCCGCCCGCAACGGTCTGCCGGCCCGACCACCGGCCCTTCGACACCCTCCGCTGACACGCCGGGCACCGGCCCGGGCGCCGGCCGGCTCACCGGAGTTCACGGGGGTTCAGCCCGAGGCGAGAAACAAGGACTCGGGCTGCGGCAGGGCCAGGCCCCGGTCCCAGGCAGCGGCGAAACCGTCCTCGCCCAGGGCGCCGACGCAGCCGTCCAGCAGCTCACGCAGCTCCGGATCACCGGCGTCGTGGGTGCCGCGCAGCGCGTACGCGGCACCCAGCGCCGCCACACTCCGCTCGGCCTCGCCGAGCGCGAGGCAGTACTCGGCGTACCCCTCCAGCGCCGTGGCCCGGGCCGGGTGGTCGCCGCAGTCGGCGGCCAGTTCCAGCGCACGCCGGTGCAGCGGGACGGCCTGCCCCGGGCCACCCCGGCGCAGCTGGATACGGCCGAGGCTGGTGTGCAGCAGCACCGAAAGCCGGAGCTGCTCCGGGCCACCGGCAGCACCGGCGCCACCGGGGTCGGCAGCACCACCAGCAGCGGCAGGGTTACCGGCGTCGGCAGCGTCGGCAGTCGGGTGCCGGAACGAACCCACCGCATCCTGCTGGCACCGCACCGCAGTCTCCAAGTCCCCTGCACGCCGGGCGAGTTCACCGCTCGCATACTGCGAAGCCAGTCGCATCTGCGGGTCGCCGTTGCGTACGGCGATGTCGTGGGCCCGCTCCAGCTCCGCCCTCGCCCCGCTCAGGTCACCGTTGCGCGCCCGCAGTTGGCCGGACAGCACCAGCAGCATGGGGGACTCCCCCGCGCCGCCGACCTCGGCGTCGTACCGCCGGGCCTCCTCCAGTGCCGCCGTCGCCTCGACCGCGTCCCCGGTGACGGACAGCAGCGCCGCCAGCGTGATCAGCGCCAGCGCCAGGCCCCACCGGTCACCGAGGCGCCGGAACCGGAGCAGCGAGGTCCGCAGACAGTGCTCGGCGCGCTGCGTCCGGCCGCCGCTGAGCTCGATCCGGCCGAGGATCAGCTGCGCGACGGCCCCGGTCCACGGGTCCGGGTGCGCGGAGAACTCGTCCGCGACCCGGGCGGCACTGCCCGGTGGGCCACCCATGGCGAGGAGGAGCGCCGCACCGAGCGCGACCGGGTGGTCGGACCGCTGTAGCGTCACCAACGCGCCACCGAGTGCCTGCGCCGCCTCGTCACCACCACCGTCACCACCACTGGCGCTGCCGGCACGCAGCGGCAGCGTGAGCTGCGCGACGATCACGCAGACACCGTGGGCCTGTTCGAGACCCGGCGGCGGCAGGTAGCCGAAGGTCCGCAGGACCTCGGCCGTCCGCTCCCCGGCCTGGTGTCCCTGACCACGCATCAGCCAAGGCCACACCCGCGCGGCGGCCAGCCTCAGTGCCCGTTCTCCCGAGCCCGGTCGGACGTCCGGATTAGCGTACGGGTAAGCGTCCGGGCAGGCGCCCGCCTGGATCTCGCGGCTCAGCGCGGCATCCAGATTGCCCTGCTCGGCGTCGAGCCGGGCGAGCCAGGCCAGTTGGTCCGCGGTGCGCAGCAGCGGCTCCGCGGTCTCGGCGAGGTCGAGGAAGCAACTGGTGTGCGCCGCCCCGACCGTCTCGGCTTCCCCGGCCTCGGCGAGCCGCCCGGCCGCGTACTCGCGGACCGTCTCCAGCAGCCGGTACCGGACCTCGGTCACCGGGTCCGCCGTCCCCTGCTCCCCGGCCCGGACGATCACCACCAGCGACTTGTCCACCAGAGCGGCCAGCAGGTCCTGCACGGCGGGCCGGTCGAGCCGGATGCCGTCCGGCGTCCCGCCGCCCTGCGCGTGGCCGCCCTGCGCGTGACTGCTCTGCGTGTGACCGTCCGGCCCGTGACCATCGGGCCAGTTCTCGGCGCACACCCGGTGCGCGTCGGCGAGGGTCGCCCCGCCCGAGAACACGGACAGCCGCCGCAGCAGGATCCGCTCGTCCTCGTCCAGCAGCGCCCAGCTCCAGTCGATGACGGCGCGGAGCGTACGGTGCCGGGGAAGCGCGGTGCGGCTCCCCCGGGCCAGCAGCCGGAAGCGGTCGTCGAGCCGCTCCGCCAGCTGGGCGGGCGTCAGCGAACGCAGCCTGGCCGCCGCCAACTCGATCGCGAGCGGGATGCCGTCCAGCTCCCGGCAGAGCCGCACCACGTGCGGGGCGCTCTCGCGGTCGACCGCGAACCCGGGGCTGACCGCCGCCGCACGGTCGGCGAACAGGACCACGGCGGGGTGCGTCCGGGCCTCCTCGGGACCGGTTCCGGGCTCCGGTACGGCAAGCGGCCGCACCGGGCGGAGCGCCTCGCCGGTCACGCCGAGCGGTTCGCGGCTGGTGGCCAGCACCCGGAGCTCCGGCGCGGCGGCCAGCAGACGGTCGGCGAAGTGGGCGGCCTCGTCGATGACGTGCTCGCAGTTGTCCAGCAGCAACAGCACCGGGCGCCCGGCCACGGCCTGGACGATCCGGTCGACCGGGTCGCCGGACGAGTCGGCGGCTGTGGTCCCGGTCGGCAGTCCGCCCGCCAGTACCCCGGCCGCCGGACGGCAGACCGCGGCCAGGACTGCCGCGGCGACCCCGCCGGGTCCGGTGACGGCTGCCAGCTCGACCAGCCGCACCTCGCTCCCGGGGACGCCCCGACCTGCGGCTGCCTCCACGGCCAGCCTGGTCTTGCCCACACCGCCCGGACCGGTCAGGGTCACCAGCCGGTGCCTGCCGAGCAGCTCCCGGACCTCGGCCGACTCCTCGTCCCGGCCGACGAAACTGGTCAGCCTGGCCGGCAGCCCGGCCCGACCGTCGTCCGGCCCGGCTCCCCCACGAGTACCGGCGGCCCGGACACCGTCCGCCGATGCGCCGTCCGCCCGTACGCCGGCTGCCCGCGCGTCGCCGGGCCCCGCATCGTCCGCCGGTCCACCGGCCGCCCTCGCCCCGGCTCCCCGGCCGCCATCGGCCGTCCGGGCGCCCGCCGGCGCGCCGCCGCGCAGCACCCACAGGTGGACGTCCCGCAGCTCAGGGCCCGGATCCGTACCGAGCTCCTCCGCCAGCGACCGTCGGGTGCGGTCGTAGACCGCCAGCGCGGCGGCATGGTGGCCGTCGGCGCTGAGTGCCCGCATCAGCCGGGCGGACAGCCGCTCCCGCAGCGGGTGCGAGGCGCACAGTCCGGTCAGCTCGGCGATCAACCGGGGTACCGCCCCGGCCCCACCGCCGCCGTCCCCACCACTGCCATCCCCGGCGCCATCGGCGCCGCCGCCGTCCGCACCGCCGTCCCCCGCCGGAGCTCCACCGTCGGCCCTGCCCCCGGCCGCGGCCCCGGTCACTCCGTCGGCCCCGGCCCCGGCCAGGGCGAGTTCGGCGTCCGCCCGGTCCTCGACCGCCGACAGCCGCACCTCGTGCAGTCGGGCCACCGGTGCCACGGCGAATCCCGCCGAACCGGCGTCCACCAGCGGGTCCCCGCGCCAGAGCGTCAGGGCCCCGCCCAGCAGCTGTGCGGCCCGCGCGTACTCGCCCGCCGCCAGCGCTTCCCGCCCCCGGGCCGCCGCCCGCTCGAACGCCCAGGCGTCGACGCTGTCCGGCGGCAGGTCGAGCCGGTAGCCCGAGGGATGCGACCCGATCGCGGCCCGGCCGGTCCCGGCGTCGGTGTCCAGGGCACGCCGAAGCCGGGCGACCAGCGACTGCAGCGCACCGGCCGGATCGGTCGGCGGCCGGTCCTCCCAGAGGTCCTGCACCAGGCGCTCGTTGGCGACCAGCCGCCCGGGATCGAGCGCGAGCCTGATCAGCAGCGTGCGCAACCGCGCGCCGCCGACCTCGATCGCCCGCCCGTCCGTACCACCCAGCACCTGGAGCGGCCCCAGAACCTCGATGCGCACCGCCCGCGCCTCCTTCCCCCACCCGGAACGATGATCATTCTGTCCCGGACGACGGAAGCCGCCTCCGCCCCCACCGCTGCGCGCCAACGCCCGGTGTCACCCGGCGGCCGGGCGGGCACCAACCCGCCACGGCCCCGGGCACCACCCCCGAAGCGCCCCGGGCACTACCCCGACGCGCCCCGGGTACCACCCCGAAGCAAGTCCGGGCACTTACCCGGCCGAGGAGGCCGACCCCGGTGCCGCCCCCGAACTGACCGACTTGAGCAGCCACTCCCGGTGGAAGACGGGCAGCGGGATCCGGCCCTCCACCACCGGCGTACCGAAGATCTTCAGGTGGGCCAGCAGCGCCCCCGTCAGATCGACGCCGCCGTACAGCGCGAGGCTGCCGTTCAGCTGCGGCTTCCCGCCGCTCTTCGAGGTGTCCACCACGACGGAACCCTCGCCCTGGGCCCGCAGGTACGGCTCCAGCGTGACGTCCACGCCCACTGCGTTGTACAGGCCGACGTTCACCTCGGCGCCGAGCCCCGCACGGACGGAGGCCTTGCCGGAGAGCTGCGCCCGGATCGGCGAGACCTTGGTGTCACCGGTGTCGGTGACCGGGCTCCAGCCGTGGCCACCGGTGTACTGGGCCTGCACCGTCCAGGCACCGTCGAACTGCTGCTCGGCGTCCACGCTCACCTTGCCGTCGGCGCTGACCTCCAGGAAGCAGGTGAGGCCGAGGTTGACCACCACCGGCAGGCCCCCGACGGTGAGCACGGGGTTGGCGTGCAGCTCGGCGAAGGGGACCCGGATCGGCGCGCCGGTGGACTTCGCCAGCTCGCCGCTGACCCGCCACTGCGCGTGCGCACCGAGGTCGAACCCGACGGACGCCGTACGCGGGCTGCCCTGAGCGGCACCGTGGTACGCGAAGTGCACGGCAGGGTGCAGCTGCAGCGAGCCGGAGGCCTCGGCGCTCCCGCCCGGCAGCGCGACCGGCGCCTTGAGGTCGAGCTGGAGCGTGCCGGAGGCATCGGCCTTCGTCGTGCCGGCGTCCTGACCGAACGACAGCTTCAGGTCCTTCACCAGCGGCTTGACCGTGATCGCGTGCGGATCGACGGCCACCTTGCCGTCCGCCTCGGAGGACCCGAGCAGCTCGGCCAGGGTCGCCGGGCGGGTGGCGGCCGTGACCGAACCGTCCTTGCCCGGCTGCACCGCCGTGACGGCGAGCAGTGCCCCCTGCGGAGCCGCAGCCGTCGGCGGGCTGGCGATCAGCTGACCGGCCCGTACGGTGTCCGCTGCGGCGGACGGACCCGACGACGCCGCGGCGGAGGACGTGGCCGACGCCGTGGCCGACGCTGCGACGGAGGGCTTCGCGGACGGCTTCGCGGCGGAGGCGCCCGGAGTCCTGGCGGCCGGCGAGGCGCTCGGAGCCGTACCGGCCCCTCCGGAACCACCGGCGGCGCCGCCCGTCGTACCGGCCGTGAGCACGGCGGTGCCGGTGGACGGGTCGTACGAGGCGAGCCGCACATTGCGCGCGGCCGGGGAGGCGGTGGGCCGGCCGGCCGTGCCCGGAGTGCTGACGGCGGACTGCTCCGCCCCCGGCTGGGCGGCGGCCACCACGAGGGCCTCCGTACCGGGGCGGGCAGCCGCGGTGGCCGAGGCGTCGGCGGGACTCGGCGTCCCGGCCGGCCCGGCGGCCTGCGGCCCGGCCCCCGGTGCGGCGCAGGCGGAACCGCCGAGGACGAGCGCCGCCGCGAGGGCGGGCAGGACGACTATGCGGGCTGTGCTGTTCAACAAGTCCCCTTTGGCGCGGCGGACGAGGACACGACCGCGCGAGATCAGTAGACGCAGGCGGCGTGGGACAGCCGCAGAGCTGATGTTACTGACGGGTCATCATCTTGTCGAAGACATGCAAACGGGCGCCACCGCCCGCACCGCCAACTCCGCTGCCGGGCAACCGTTTCCCCGTATTCCGGGGGCCGGCCCCGGAGAAGCCCGTTCCAGGCTCGCGCCTACTCTCCGGCAGGAGCCGCCCACCGGAAGGACGGCATCCGCGCACCACCACGACGGTCGCCCGCCACGGACCGCCTAGGTGAGGACCGTCCGGACCGGGGCTTCCCGGACGGCGAGGACGGGTCCTTCCGCCGCCCCCGCCCCGCCCCCGCCCCGAGCCGGAAACGGGGTCAGCGCTCCGGCCCGGCTCGCCGCCCCGCCCCGGCCTTCCCTACCCCGGCCCGCCCCGGCCTGCCCCGGCCCGCCGCCACTCTCCGGCCCGCGCCACGCTCTCACCGCCGGGCCCGCGCCTCGGGGCCCCGCCCCGGGGTCCCACCCCTGGGCCGGCAGCCGACCGGTCAGTCGTCCAGGACCGTCAGGTCCAGCCGGGCGAGGCGCTCGGGATCGGTGAGGATGTCGAGTGCGACGACCTTCCCGCCCGCGATCGTGAACGCCGCGACCGAGACCGGCCGGCCCTCCGAGATCGCCACGAACCCCGCGGCTCCGTTGACCAGCGCGGGCCGGGCGACCTGCGCCAGGCGTGCGAAGGTGATCGCCCCGCCGGCCACGGCCTGCGCACCGCGCACCACGACACCCGGTCGCAGCGCCCCGGCGTCGGTGCGCAGCACGATGTCCGGGTCGAGGACCGCGACGAGCGCCTCGAAGTCCCCGCCCCGCGCGGCGGCGAGGAAGGCGTCGACGACCTCGCGCTGGCGGGCCAGGTCGGCGTCGGGGGCCGGGGTTCCCCGGACCCGGCGGCGGGCCCGGCTGGCGAGCTGGCGGGTCGCGGCCGGGGTGCGCCCGACGATGGGGGCGATCTCGTCGAAGGGCACGGCGAACATGTCGTGCAGGACGAAGGCCAGCCGCTCGGCCGGGGCCAGCGTGTCGAGGACCACCAGCAGCGCGAGCCCGACCGAGTCGGCCAGCAGCGCCTGCTGCTCGGGTCCCATGCCGTCCGCGGGGCCGACGACCGGGTCGGGCACGTGCACGCCCAGCGGGTCCTCGCGCCGCGAGGTGCGCGAGCGCAGCATGTTCAGGCAGATCCGGCCGACGACGGTGGTCAGCCATCCGCCCATGTTCTCGACGCCGCTGCTGTCGGCGCGGTCGAGCCGGAGCCAGGTCTCCTGGACCGCGTCGTCCGCCTCGCTCAGGGAACCGAGCATGCGGTAGGCCACCGCGCGCAAATGAGAGCGGTGGGCCTCGAACTGCTCCACCAGAAAGTCGTTCCGGTCCATCGGTCCCACTCCTCCGTCGCCTCGTGTCACAGCGGTGACCCGCGGAACCCGGCCGATGTGACAGACCGCGGTACCCGGGGGCCCCTGGACTCCCCCGGCCCCACACGTACGGCGGGACCGGTGCAGCGGATTCGGTACGGCGGGACCGGTGTGACGGGCAGGACCAGTGTGGCGGGCGGGACCATGACGTCCACTCGTTCGGGTGGGACGGACCGGACGGGGAGTGGTCCTGCCCGCAGAGGACTTCTCCTGCCGCCGATTGGCCGGTTCAATGCGGTCATGAGGCGATTCGAGGGCGGTTGCCGTGCGATCTGACGCTACGAGGGGCCCGAGTTGGGCCAAGGGGACGTTCCTCGCGAGACTGGCGAAGGACCGGGCCGAACAGCTGCTGGGACTGGGCCGGCCCACCCGCTACGAGGCCGGGGGCGTGCTGCTGAGCCAGGGCGACCGGACGACCCACGTCTGCCTGATCCAGCCAGCCGATCCGGACGGGGTCGTCTGCGCCAAGGTGACGGCGACCCTGGCGAACGGGACGGAGAGCCTGCTCGGCATCCGGGTGAGCGGTGACCTGGTGGGCGAGCAGGCCGCCCTGCGGATGGTGCCCAGGGCGGCCACCGTGACGGCCTGCAGCAGCGTCCTGGTGACCGTGGTCACCCGGGAGCGCTTCCTGGGCTTCCTCCACGAGTACCCGGATGCCTGGGAGGCCGTCAGCAGCATGATGGCGGACCGGCTGGACTCGGCCAACCGCCGCAGGCTGGACTTCGCCGCCTTCGGCGTGCCCGGCCGACTCGCCCGGGTACTGGCCGAGTTGGTGGACCGGCACGGTCACGAGGTGGTGGACGGCCACGAGATCGGGGTGCACCTGTCCCAGCTGGAGCTGGGCAGGCTGATCGGCGCGCGCGAGGACGCGGTCGGCCTCGCCATGCGCAGGCTCAAGGGTGAGGGCCTGGTCCGCCCGCACTACCGGGGGGTCACCGTGCTCGACCTGGTGGCGCTGCGCCGGTTCGCCGACCGGGACTGACCTCCCGCGTACGCACGGCAGGGACACCGGAGACCAGCCCCCGAGGATCAGACACCGGGAACCGGGCTCCGGATATCAGCCCCCGAGGATCAGGCACCGGAGACCAGGCACCGGAGACCAGGCAGCAAGGATCAGCAGAGGGCCGTCAGGGCTGCCGCCATGCCGAGGGCCAGCATCGAGGCCGTCCAGGGAGTGGCACGTACCACGTGCCGGTTCTTCACCAGCGCGATCTGTGAGAGCAGCCGTGCCGTCGCCCAGGCCTCGATCCGCTGCGCGGCCGGGTCCCAGCGCGCCGTGTCGGGCCCGACCGCCCCGAGGCCGTCGTCGTCGGCCAGTCCGGTGATGGCGAACCGGCTGGGCGGCACCGGCGGATCGAGGCGAGGGCGCAGCGCCTGGGTCACGTGGTAGCCGGAGACCAGGAACGCGGTGGCGAACCCGGCCAGCAGGATCCAGGTGAGTACGGGATGCCGCAGATCGCCGCGTCCGCCCAGGGTGCTGACCACTGCCACGGCACCGCCGGTGTGCACCACCAGCAGGGTGTTCACCTTGCTGTCGGCCTGCTGGACGTATCCCTGAAAGATCGTCAACGCGTTCAGGGCCACCTCGAGTCCGGACGAGTCCGGCCGCCGGGCGGTTGTTCGGTGATCGCTCAATGTGCCCTCCGGGAGGCGAAAGTCGTTGACTCCATGGGACCTCGGTAACGAATCGGCGACCCCGGATGAATCAGGGATCAGGTGCTGTGAGCATGGTCACCCGTCCCCGGTGGGATCGGCCCGGGGGAAGCCGTATCGATCAGGAATCCCGCCTGCGCGGACGCAGGAAACTGACGATTCACCACATGCACCACCACAGAGGAAGGCTGAGCGGACTTGAGCCCGACCCACGAGGTGACCCGCAGGCTGCTGCTCTCCGCGGATGTGAAGGGATACGGCAGCGGCGACGAGCGCTCCCACCTCACGATCCAGCGCGATCTCATCCGGGTGTTCGACGAAGCGGCCGATGCCACCGGGCTGGACCGCTCGGTCTGGAACAGGCAGCCGGGCGGCGACGGCGAACTCGCCGTCATGCCCGCCGAGATCTCGGAGGCCCGGGTCGTGGACGACTACGTGGCCGAACTCCAGGCCGCCCTGGAGCGGCACAACGACGGCCGCTATGCGGAGCGTTGGCTGCGGATGCGGCTCGCCGTCCACTTCGGCACCGCCATCCCGGCCGACAACGGCTTCGCCGGGCACGGGATCGTGCTGGTCAGCCGGCTGGTCGACAGCGAGCCGCCGCGTCGGGCACTGGAGCTGGCGCCGCAGGCGTGCCTGGCCGTGATCCTCTCCGACCAGGTCTACACCGACACCGTGCTCCAGCGGCACACCAAGCTGTCGCCGAAGGAGTTCCGGGAGGTGCGGGTGAAGAAGAAGGAGCGGGACGTCATCGCCTGGCTCCGGGTACCCGGCGTGGACGTGCACGCGCTCGCCCTCGACCCCGCCGGGAAGCCCGGCCCGAACTCCGGCTCCGACTCCGACCACGGACCCGCCGGCCCGGCCCCGGCCGCAGCCCCGGCGTCGACCACCCCGTCGGACCCGACCGCCTCCCCTGCTGCCGCCCCGGCAGTCACCCCGACCGCCTCCCCGGCAGTCCCGGCGCCCACCCCGGCGGCCGCGCCCGCCGGACAGGGCCAGTCCATGCGGGTCGTGGTGCACGGCGAAGTACGCGCACCCGGTTCGGTCTTCGGCATCAACAACGGCACGGTCAACACCAGCGGGACCTTCTGATGGCGGCCGACGCTTCACCGGCCGAGGAGGACCCCGGGCCCGAGCGGGCGGACGCGGAGGACGAACCCGAGCCGTCCGAGCCCTCGGATTCGCCGGCCGACGACGGCCTGCCGCCCGAGGGCGGTGCGGCGGACCGCCTCGGCAGCGTCCAGCACCAGTTCGTGATGCAGGTCTTCAACGGGACGGTGGACGCCCGGGGCGGAGTCTTCGGCCACGGCGCGCCGGGCGGCCGCCAGGACGGCGACGGCAAGCCGCGCCGCCGGGCGGCCGAGACCGGCAAGCTGACCGACGAGGAGCTGCACGAGGCGATCCAGGGCTACGCCCGTCCTGCCTCCTACGAGCGCGCGCTGGCCCACCTGGAGAAGCACCACGTGGTGGAGCTCTGGGGCCCGGCCGGGCTGGGCCGACGGACCGGCGGCATCGCGCTGCTCGCCGAGGTCGTCGAGGGCCCGGTGCTGCTGCTGCAACCGACCGTCACCCTCAAGGAGTTGGCGAGTCGCGAGTACGGGCGGGGAAGCGGGTACGTGGTGCCGGGCCGCGTCGCGGACGCGACCTCGGCCGAGGACGCCGACCACCTGTGGCGCAGGCTGCGCAGCACGCTCAGGGCCGCCGGGGCGTACCTGGTGGTCACCACGGCGGTGCAGGCGGCCGGACCGCCGTGGCGGGTGGCCTGGGAGCGTCCCGAGCCGCGTCGGCTGCTGCTCGGCGCGCTGGGCGGCGCCGAGGTGTCCGAGGAGGTGGTCGAGGAGGTCCTGGCGGGCGTGCCGGAGGACTTCCGGCCGCACGACCTGGCCGAGGTGGCCCGCCGGCTGGCGGCCGGGGCCTCGCCGCAGGACGCGCTGGAACAGTTCGAGCTGTCCGCGTCGGCCGCCGTCACCGAGTGGTTCCGGAGCGGGCCCGAACCGCGCCGGGTACTGGAGGTGACGGCCCTGGCGTTCACGGCCGGCGCCGGGGTCCGGGCCTACGAGGACGGGCTGGCGAAGCTGGAGGCCAGGATGGCGAGTTGCGTGCCGAGCCTGGCGCCCCCGGCCGAGGCCGATCCGGAGGAGGCGGTCCTGCCGAGGCTGCCGGCCAACCGGGAGGCGCTGGTCAGCGCCGGCGGGCTGATCTGCACCAGGCGGGTCCCGGACGGCGTCCGGACCCGGACCGTGGTGGCCTTCCGCGATCCGGTGCACCGCGAGCGGGTGCTCGCCGAGCTCTGCGACCGGTTCGACAGCTCCTTCTGGAACGGGGTCGGCGGCTGGCTCGCAGCCACCGTGCGGGCCGGGCTGGACGAGGACCCCCAGCTGCAGATGGCGGTGGCCTCCGGTCTGGCACTGCTCGCCCGGCTCGACGTGCAGGAGGTCGAGCGGACCTATCTGCAACCGTGGTCCGCCGGGAGGCTGGGGTGGGCCGGCCAGCAGACTGCCGTGTTCACCGTCTGGCTGATGTGCCTGGCCGACGACGGGCTCGCGCCGGTGGCGCTGAGCGTTGCCGAGGGGTGGGCGAACGACCCGGGCCGGGCGCGGCGCTGGGCCGCGGCGGTGGCCTTCACCGGCGAACTGGGACTCCGCTACCCGCACCAGGCGACCAAGCAGCTGTGGGCGATGCTGAGCGGTGACGTCCGGCTGCGCGAGCCCGCGCAGCAGGCGCTGGCCAGGCTCTTCGGCATCCTCGCCTCGGCAGGCGACAAGGCTTCGGTGATCACCGGCTGGCTGGAACGGCAGCTGGTGCCGTCCGACGGCCGGCTGCCGGGGCAGCGTCCTTCGGTCGTGCTGCTGGAGACCCTGCTGGCGCTGGTGTCCACGCCGGACGAGCGGACCGGCGGCCCGGCCGTGATGTCCTACCTGCGCGACTCGCCGGACAAGACCCCGCAGATCGCCCGGCTCTGGGCCGCGGTGATCTGCTACCGGCCGCTGCGCAGAAGGGCGTTGACCGCACTGCTGACCGGCTTGGAGGAGCTGGAGCTGATCAGCGAGGACGCGGCGGCCGAGGCCGGCCGGCTCGGCGAGGCGCTCGCCCGGGCCCTGCCCCTCCCCGAACGCAAGCCGTTCACCACGGACTTGGCCAAACTGGTGGCCAACTCGACCCGTCGGCCGCAGGCCGATGTGCTGACCGAAGTCCTACTCGCGGCGGTGGACAGGGCCCATCACCGTACAGCCACGGAGAGTTGAGGATGATCAAGCCATATCCCATCGTGGAACAGCGTCCGCTGGCGGATCCGCCCAAGCGCGGCCCGTTCGGCCTGGGCGCCCGGCGCCGGTCGCCGGAGGAACTGCCCGTGGCCGCCGGGCACGAGGTGCTCGTCTACCGGGTGGACGGACGCTACGTGCTGGACACCGGCAGGCGGCGGCTGGGTGACGAACAACTGGTGGCCGCCGACCACGTGAGCGTGGTCGACCTGCGGCGGAACGCACCGGTGACCGTCCAGCTCAAGATCCCCTCCGCCGAGGCGGCGGAGTTCACGGTCGAGGTGACCTTCCTCTGCTCGGTGGTCGACCCGGCCATCGTGGTCAGGGAGGGGCAGGGCGACGCACGCCTGGCGCTGCTGGCGTACCTGCGCAAGCACAAGCGCTTCTTCGAACTCGGCCTGGACTACCGGATCTCCCAGATCACCACCGTCCGACGGAACGTGAACGCCCAGATGATGGCCTACACGGCGGAGCGTCCGCCGCAGATCTCCGGCCTGGCCGTCTCGTTCGCCAGCGTGGAGCTGCTGGAGCCGGACGAGCTGATCGGGTTCCAGCGGCAGCGCCGGGACCAGGACCGCACCAACGTCCTGGCCTTCGAGAAGCAGCAGCAGAACCACAGCCTGGACGTCCAGCGCCAGCAGTACGACCAGGAGATCCAGGAGGGACAGCGCCGGTTCGACCAGGACCGGGACGTGGACAACCAGACCCACGAGCAGCTGCTGGAGAAGGAGGCCAGGGAGTTCGCGCTGCGGCAGTCCACCCTGACGGCCCAGCAGATCGCCGGCAGCCCGGAGATGGCCGCCTACTGGGCGCAGGCCAGCGGCGAGATGAGCGCCGCCGAACTGCTGGCCCAGCTGCAGCGCAAGGAGTCCCTCAAGCGCGAGGACCGGCGCGATCTGGCGGAGCGCCGCTGGGAGCGCCGGCAGGAGATCCTGGAGCAGAAGCGGCAGCGCAGGCGGGAGCTGGAGGACCGGATCAGGGACGACCAGAAGGAACGCGAGCAGCTGGACCGGGAGTTGACCAAGGAGCTGAGCGCCAGCCGGCGGGCCGACCAGCAGTGGGAGCGGGACGCGACGCTGGAGGTCGTCCGCGACCTGATCAAGCGCGGCCACGGCGACCAGACCTTCGTGGACTTCGAGCGCCTGCTCGGCAAGTTGGGCACCGCGCCCGAGATCGAGGGGGCCGGGTCGCAGCGCGACCTCGACCAGGCCGCGGCGGAGGAGCCGGAGGCCCTGGAGGCGGGCGCGGCCGAGCGCAAGCGCCGGGCGTACGAGAAGTCGGACGTGCTGAGGGAAGAAGATGACGACTGAGCTGCAGCTCGACTCCGAGTGGGACGGGTCGGCGACGTCCGTCCCGCTTCAGCCTCCGCCGCCCTTCCCGCCGGGCGGAGCAGGCCGGAGGGGGCCGAAACTGCCCGGCCCGGACGGACTGGGCGGTCGGGGCGAGCCATACGAGCCCTACGAGCCAGGCGAGTTGGGCAAGTTGGGAGAGCCTGGCCAGACGAGCGGGCCCCATCAGCCGAGCGAGCCGAGCCAATCGGGCGAGCCGAGCCAGCCGAACGAGCCGGGCGAACTGGGCCAGCCGAGCGAGCCGGGCGAACTGGGCGAGCCGTACGCGGCGGACTGGCCGGACGGCCCCGAAGTGGCGCTCCGGCCCAAACTGTTGGTGCGCCCGGCGGAGCCCGGCCGGCCGATCGGCCGGCAGATCCGCCGGCTCGCCGGGGTGGACGAGGAGGTCCTGGACTGGGTCCCGGAGGAGCGGCGCCGCTACACCTGGATAGGGCTGATCATCCTCAACACCGGTGTCTTCGCCGGGGTTTCCATGCTGAGCGCGATGAACCGGTTCCTCGGTGCGCCCTGGTACCTGCTCATCCTGCCCGCCGCGGTCTGGGCCTGGGTCATCGTCTGCCTCGACGGCCTGCTCATCACCAGCACCCACGGGCACAGCGGCAGTGAGAAGTGGCGGATCCTGGTGCCGCGGCTGGCGCTCTCCGTGCTGCTGGGGCTGTTCATCGCGGAGCCGATCGTCCTGCGGGTGTTCCAGCCGGCCATCCACCAGGAGGTGCAGGACCACCGCCTGCAGGTCATCGGCGCCTACGGTGACCTGCTGCACCGGTGCAACCCGCCCACCGGGCAACGGGTCGACAGCGCCGAGTGCCGGGACAATCCCGTCACCGTGCAGAACTCCCCGCTCGGCGTCCAGCAGCGGCTGAAGGACGCCACCGCCGAGCGCGACAAGCTCGCGGCCGTCGTCGCGGACCTGAAGAGCCAGAAGGACGCCAAGGAGTCGCTCTCCCACGACGAGTGCACCGGCCGGTCGACCACCGGCACCACCGGGCGCGCGGGCGAAGGCCCGAACTGCCAACGGGACCGGGTGGAAGCGGACCGCACCACCGCCACCTACAACGAGCAGCAGTCCAAGCTGGACCAACTCGACTCCCAGGTCAACGACTTGATCGGGCAGTCCGGAACGGCCGCCAGGACGTACGCCGAGCAGGTGAACACGGCGATCGACAGCGCGGTGGCCGCCAAGAAGGCCACCCAGGGACGGATCGACATCCTGGAGGAGGGCAGCGCGCTCCAGCGCCTGGCCGACCGCAGCCTGACCATCCGGCTGAACGAGTGGCTGGTCCGACTGCTGCTGATCGTCCTCGACTGCCTGCCCGTCCTGGTCAAGGTCATGAACGGCACCACCGCCTACGACCGGCGCCTCGCCCGGCAGTTGGCGGCCGAGGAGAACGTCCACGGCGCACGGAAGAACCTGGAGGAGCGCTACGGCTCGCTCCAGGCCGAGCTGCGCCAGCACCAGATCGAGTACGACTACCAGCGGCGCATCGCGGCCCTGCACCAGGCCGACCTCGACAAGCAGGCCCGCGAGGAGGAAGAGGTCGACGCCAGGATCGAGGCCCTCGCCGCCCGGTTCCGCCGCCAGAGCCGGGACGCCGAGGAGCCGTCCCCGGTCGTGGACTGACCACCTGCGCAGCGCCGTCGGAGCCGTACGGGACGCCGATCCGTCCCGTACGGCTCCCGCTCGTCCGGCAGGATCCCGGACACGGCCGCACCGGGCGCTCGGGGGAGCGCCGCCGGCGGGTCCCGGTCGTCTAGGGTCGGCGGCAGCCGATGGACGGCCGGCGCCCGGCCGTGCCGGGGCCGCCGGGACCGAACACGGGGACGCCGGCCTCCTGTCCACCCGTGACGAGAGAGACGAGCCCACACGTGCCGAGCGCACCCGTGATCCTCAGTGACGTCCCCGGATCCTTCCCCTGGGGCGTCTTCCACGAGCGCCACCCGAAGCTCGTCCGGCAGGTGCTCGACGCACTGCCGTACGGCCCCGCCGAGCGGGAGGCGGTCGGGCGGCTGCTCGCCGAGAGCACCACCGGTGTCCTGGAACCGCCCGAGGAGGGCACCCCCGACCACGCCCGGTGGCTGGAGTGGGGGCAGGGTCTGTGGGGCAGGCCGTGGGGCGAGGTGCCGTTCCTGTGGGCCGAGAGCTACTTCTACCACCGACTGCTGGATGCCACCGGTTACTTCAGGCCCGGGGCCTGGCAGGGCATCGACCCGTTCGCGCCGTTCAAGAACGCCGAGCTGGCCGGCGTCGCCGTCGACGACGAGCTCTCCGCCCTCGACGGACTCCGGGCCCTGCCGGAGGCGGGACGGTGGGAGGCACTGCTGTCGTCGGCCCTCTGGGGCAACCGCGCGGACCTCGGCTTCCGGATCACGGCGGCCACGGACGAGGCCCGTTCCCCGGCCCTGCTCGCCGACGACGGCGCCCTTCTCGGGAGCACGCTCGACCGGTCCCGCGGCGGTCTCCTCTGCCTGGTGGCGGACAACGCCGGCCGGGAGCTGCTGCCGGACCTGGTCCTCCTCGACCACCTGCTCACCAGCGGCCTGGCCGGCCGGGTCGTCCTCTACGTCAAGCCCCGGCCCTACTACGTCTCGGACGCCACCACGGCCGATGTCCTCGCCACGGTCGAACGCCTGCGCACCGCCCCCGGGCCGGAGGCCGCGCTGATCGGCCGACGCCTGTGGCGGGCGATGAACGACGGCACGCTGGCGGTCCGCACCCACCCGTTCTTCTGCGCGCCGCTGCCCTTCCACGACCTGCCCGCCGACCTCCGGACGGAGTTCGCGGGCGCGACGCTGACGATCCTCAAGGGCGACCTCAACTACCGCCGCCTGGTGGGCGACCGCCGGTGGCCACCGACCACACCGTTCGCGGAGACCACCGGCCACTTCCCCTCCCCCGTCACGGCCCTGCGGACCCTGAAGTCCGACGTGATCGTCGGCCTCGGCACGGCACAGGTCACCGCCCTCGACCGCTCCGGCGAGCCCTGGCGCACCAGCGGCCGTCACGCCGTCGTCCAGGCGCGCGCCACGACATGACGCCGCCCGTCCGGACCCGCCCGGGCCGCCCCCGCCGAGCCCGAGCTCACCGGGCCTCCGCACCGGGCCTCCGCCGCGCACGGGTCCGGAGTCGGTCCGGACAACGAAGTTCGGGAATCCCGGACGCTCTCATGTCGTCTGTGCGGGTCAGCACGCCGCCAGCCCCTGAGGCCGCTCGAACCGTCGCCACCGAGTGGCGCCGTGGTCGTCCGTGGCGTACCACCCCGACTGGTGCGCTGCCGGTGCGTGCGGCCCTTCCAGAGCCCCGCGAGGCCGGCGCCGGTGGCGCGGACTCTTCGCCCGAATCATGGACTCCGCCGGACTCAGGACGGCCCGTTCCCGGCATCAGGCCCAACCGGGCTTCCGCCGAAGGCCCCTGACGCGGAGAGAGCTGTACGGAGCAGACGCAGGAGCGCCTTGGCTGCGGGACTGCCGGGCCCGTCCGTCCGCCAGGCCAGAGCGACCCGGCCACGAGGCTGCGGATCCGTGATCTCCAGCGTCCGCAGCCCGGCGGCTGACGCATCGTCAGCCGGAAGCGACGGAACCACGGCCACGCCGAGCCCACGGGCGGCGAGCTCCACCAGGAGCTGCGGGGAGACCGCCTCGAACGCGACGCGAGGGTGGAAACCGGCCCGCGCGCACGCGCGGTCGAGCACCCCGCGCAGACCGGTGCCGCGCGGCAGGCTGATCAACGGACGGTCGCGGAGGGCGGCCAACGGAATGCTCCCGCGGCCCGCATGCGCGATGAGGGAGTCGTCCGGCGCGAGAGCTGCGACCAGGGGTTCGTCGATCACGATCTGGAGCGAGACGCCCGGCGGGGGTTCCTCATCCGCCAATCCGATCACGGCGATGTCGAGTTCACCGAGGCGCAGGGAAGCGAGCATCCGCTCCGAGGTGTCCTCGGCCAGAGCGATCTCGACCTGCGGGTGGTCGTCGTGGAAATCGGCCAGCACGGAAGCCACGTCGAATTCGTGGGCGGTGGCACCCGGGACGAGGCCGATCGCGACCCGGCCGCGGAGCAGTCCGGAGAACTCGTCCACGGTCTGCCGCACCCCCTCGACGGCGGCGAGTGCGGCCCGCGCATACGGCAGTACGGCCTCGCCCACGTCCGTCAGGGTCACCGATCCACCGGAGCGGTCCAGCAGCGGCTGCCCGAGTTCCCGCTCGAGCTGCCGGACCTGGGCGCTCACCCCCGGCTGCGCCAGGTGCAGGCGGGCGGCGGCACGGGTGAAGTTGGCCTCCTCCACCACAGCGACGAAGTACCGCAGCTGTCGAAGCTCCATAACCGGTGATGCTAGCCGCGAGACACGCAAAGTCTTGGACTTCCGGCCACCCCGCCGACACCCTCGAAGTCATGGGGAACACGACGCACGAAAGCACAGCGGCGGACGTCAGAACCGCGATCGCGGCCGAACGCCGAGAGCTGGCCGACTTGTTGGACGGCCTGTCGGCCGCGCAGTGGGACGCGCCGACGCTGTGCGCGGGTTGGCGGGTACGGGAGGTCGCCGCCCACATGACGATGGGGTTCCGGTACTCGATCCCCACGATGGCGTGGGAACTCGTCAAAGCACGCGGCAGCCTCAACCGGATGACGGACCGATGCGCCCGCAAGGACGCCGCCGCCCACTCGGCCGAAGAACTCACCGCGTCGCTCAGGGACAACGCGAGCCACCCCTGGAAGCCACCGGTCGGCGGATTCGAGGCCGCCCTGGGTCACGACGTGATCCACGGTCTGGACATCACGGTCGCCCTGGGCCTCGACCGTCGGGTTCCCGAAGACCGCCTGCGCATCCTCCTGAAGAGCATCGACTCCAGGACCCTCAAGTTCTTCGGAGCCGACCTCGACGGCATCGAACTCCGCGCCGGCGACCTCGACTGGTCATTCGGCACCGGAACCCCTCTGTCCGGCAGGGCACAGGACCTCCTACTGCTCGCGTACGGCCGAAAGCTCCCCCGGGGCCGCCTCCACGGCGAGCAGTGCGAACGCTTCCACGCTGCCTGAGTGTCCGTGCCGTGCCGAAGCCCCGACTCCAGAGGAATTCGCAGTGGAGCTCGCCTCGGCCGTTGAGCTCCGGCTGGGTCTGCTGGCAGCGAGAGCGCCGGTGCGCCGGCTCGGGCTGCCGGTCACCCTCGGTGTCGTGCTCACCCTCGGCCTCGCGGTGACCGCGAACTACTACGGGATCAACATCTTCGTCACCGGCAAGCACTCGTACGCGGGTGTCGGCTGACACCGCGCGAAGGCTCCTGCCGTCCGGGCCCGACCGCCAGAAAGGAGTCGACAGACGCCGGGGACCGAACAAGCTCATCGCTCAGCACAGCCCGCCGAGCCGAAATGGCGACCGTGCCATACAGGTCACCCTTGACTGCCGCTGCCCGTGGTTATTGGCGCGTCAGTGGTGCAATGCCTTGGATCGGTCCAGGCAACAAAAAAGCCCCAGGCCGTTGACCTGGGGCTTTCCTTCAGAGCGGGCGACGAGAATCGAACTCGCGCTCTAAGCTTGGGAAGCTCATGTTCTACCATTAAACTACGCCCGCCTGATGAGCCGTCAGCGACTGCTCGATCATTCCACACTCTACCCCATCCGAGGGGGTGCCCGGGCATGGCGTGAACGCGGCGCCGGGTCGATGCGCGCGGGTGGCGCGAGGCGTACTGTGTGGGCCGTTCCGCTGGGCCGGGTGGGGCGGCGAGCCGCCGCGTGGAATGTCCGGTACATCCCCTAATGTGTCGCTGTCCTGGGCGTGGCCCGCGTGGATACCGGCCACTGGCACGGCAGTTCCGCAGAGGCGGCGGTTCCGCTCGGGGACGCAGGCCCTCGTGACCTCGGGGCCGCAGGAACAACAGCAGTGCAGCGCTGCCGCCGGAGCGGCGCGCTTACGGGGAAGAATGGGAAGGGGATCGATGGAGCAGCGCACCGTCGTTCGTTGTGCCGAGGGGCACCTGTTCAGCACCAGCACGTTCCCGATGCAGCAGCTCGGCCCCCGGCGGCTCGGCCCCGGCAGACTGATCCGCTGTCCGCAGTGCGGACGGCTGCGCAGTTCGGTACCGGCCGACGTGAATGAGCTGTCGGCGCTGCAGCTGGCCCGCGCGCTGGAGCTGGAGGCCGCTCCGTTCCTGGCCTGAACGCCGGGCCGGAGAGCTCTCACAAGGCAGAACGGACCACGTGGGCCCCGGCCGGATTCGGCCGGGGCCCACGTGTGCACGTACTCTCGAAGCGTGCTGCTCTCTGACAAGGACATCCGTACCGAGATCGACAAGGGCCGGGTCAAGATCGACCCGTTCGACCCTGCCATGGTCCAGCCCTCCAGCATCGACGTCCGGCTGGATCGTTTCTTCCGGGTGTTCGAGAACCACCGCTACCCGCACATCGACCCCTCCGAGGAGCAGCCGGACCTGACGCGGCTGGTCGAGCCGGAGGGCGACGACGCGTTCATCCTGCACCCGGGCGAGTTCGTGCTGGCCTCGACGTACGAGGTGATCACGCTCCCGGACGACGTCGCCTCCCGGCTGGAGGGCAAGTCCAGCCTCGGACGGCTCGGGCTGCTGACGCACTCCACGGCGGGCTTCATCGACCCCGGTTTCAGCGGGCACGTCACGCTGGAGCTGTCGAACGTGGCGACTCTCCCGATCAAGCTCTACCCGGGCATGAAGATCGGCCAGCTCTGCCTGTTCCGGCTCTCCTCCCCGTCCGAGCACCCGTACGGCTCGCAGCGGTACGGCTCCCGCTACCAGGGCCAGCGCGGCCCGACGCCTTCGCGTTCGCACCTGAACTTCCACCGCACCCAGGTGTGACACCGCCGCATCCTGGTGTGACACCGAAACGGAGGGGGCGTACGGACTGAACCGTACGCCCCCTCCGCCGTGCTCAGGCCGTTTGGTTCAGGCCCGCTTCGGCCGGGTGACCGCGACCAGCTCGCTGCCGTCCGCGGAGAGCAGCAACTCGGTACGCAGCTCGGCCAGTTCGCCGAGGTGGTGCAGGTGGGTCCCGCCGCAGAAGATCTCGGCCGGGCCGGCCGGGAGCTCGCAGTGCCAGCGGCGGCGGGCGGTCAGCTCGGGGCCCGGCACCTCGATCCGGACGGCGGCGTCGGCCGCGACCCAGGCGGCGAGCTGGGCGTTGACGGCCTCGGTGAGCGAGGGGATCGCCTCGGCCAGCGCGGGGTACTCCTCGGTGGCCTCCGCCGTGAAGCCCTTCTTGCGCAGGGACTTGCCGAGCCGGTAGGTGTCCGTGCTGGCCTCGGTGTCCATCACCGAGGAGGCCATGGCGAGGCTGTCGAAGTCGGGGTTGCCGAAGGCGTCGGACCGGCCCGGGTCCTTGCGCCAGCGCGGGGCGAGGGCGGCGTTCAGGGCGAGCGCGAGCAGGTGGCAGCCGCTGTGGGAGGCGGAGAGCAGGGCGCGGCGCCCGGCGTCCACCCGCAGTTCGGCGACCTGGCCGACCGCCCCGGCCGGCTCCGTCCCGACCACGTGCAGCACCAGCCAGGACCACTCCTCGTCGCCCCGCCGCACCGGGATGTCGGCGCCGACCAGCAGCTCGCCGCCCTCGGGGCCGACGGCGCCGGTCAGGCAGTCCACCACCGGGTAGGTGACGCCGCCGACGGTGAGTTCACCGAGGTCGGCGGGCTGGTCGGGCCAGGTGTGGTCGAGCGGGTGGAACGGGGTCGCCTCGGTGACCACGGCGTACCGGCCGTCGGCCAGCGCGTGCACGGCGAGCACGGACGACTCACCGCTCACCTCCCCGGCCGGGAAGCTGACGTGGGTGGTGGGGAGGACGGTCATTCGATGGCTCCGTGCACGGGGTGAGTGAGTCCGAGAAGTCCGGGAGGACACCTGCGGACCGGACGTGTTCGAAAGGAACGCTGCGAAGCAGCCGCGAAGGCAGGCGGGCTGGGGGGAGACGGGCCCGCCGGAAGCAGGCTGGCGGAGGCGGGCTCGGACGGAAGCTGGGCACCACCACCCTAATGGGGGCACCGGTCCGGGCACGGCCCGGTCGGTCCGCCCGCCCCGGCTCAGCCCGAGCGGTCCGCCCCGGCTCAGCCCAGCGTCGGCAGCTTGATCAGCACCAACAGCGCCAGCAACTGCACCGCCGCCGCGCCCGCCGCCTTGCCCCAGGGCAGGTCGTGCAGTCGGCGCACCATGGTGGTCAGCAGGAAGGCGCAGAACAGCCAGGTCGCCCAGCCGAGCACCTGCACCACGGCGTTGCTCCCCGGCAGGAAGAGCGCGAACAGCAGCCGTGGCGCGTCCGTGGTCCAGCCGATCAGCACCGCCAGGCCGACCGTCGACTGCCAGGGGCCGTCGCCGCCGAACTGTCGGGCCAGCGCGTACGTCACCGCGCCGAGCATGCCCCCGGCCAGGGTGAACCCGACCGCCGCCGCGACGATCGCCCAGGCGGCGACCGAGAAGGTGGAGTTGACCACGTCGTTGTGGGTGGCCCCCATGCCGAGCACGGCGAGCACGCCGTAGATCAGCGAGACGGAGAGCGCGGGCAGCCACACCTGGTGGTCGCGCATCCGGTCGAAGGTCGGGGACGGCTCCCGGTACATGCCCACCAGCAGTTGCTTCCACGGCAGCCGCGGGCCGCCGGCGTGCGGCGCGGACTGACCGCCGGCCCGGTAGACGGCGACGTTGTCCTGTACGGGGTAGCCCTGCTCGTCGTAGCCCGGCCCGTAGCCCTGCGGCCGGTCCTGGTC
This sequence comes from Kitasatospora sp. NPDC056138, assembly GCF_042264695.1. Classification (NCBI taxonomy): domain Bacteria; kingdom Bacillati; phylum Actinomycetota; class Actinomycetes; order Kitasatosporales; family Streptomycetaceae; genus Kitasatospora; species Kitasatospora sp. NPDC056138. Next base: position 66,735 of record NZ_JBHJVK010000047.1, read on the forward strand.
CCGGTAGTCCTGCTGCCCGTACGGCTCCTGCTGCTCATAGGGCTGCCCGTACGGCTGCTGGTACGGCGGTTCGCCGTACGGGTACGGCGGCTCGCCGATGGCGAAGGCCCTGGTGTGCCCCGGCTCGTCCGCCCCCGGCGGGTGCGCCCCCGGACCACCCGCGTACGCCGACGGCCCGCCCGGGCCGGCGTCGCCGCGATAACCCTCGTGCGGTGCGGTGAAGAACTCGGGCTGCCCGGACGCGTACGGCGGCTCGTCCTGCTGCCCACGCCCGTACTGCCCCGCGTGCGCCCGCGCGCCCGAAGGCCCACCGGGCGCCGCAGGCCAGCCCTGTCGGGGGTCCGCGGCGCCCTGTCCGTTGTCGTATCCGTTGCCAGCCACGCAACGACGTTACCCGGTGCGGCTGACCGGGCGTCGGTTGATCAACAGGTCGATGGGAGATTGCAGCACCGCTGTGACACGCCGACGGCCCACCGGCCGACCCATGACCCACCAGCCAGCCCAGGGCCCACCAGTCGACCCACGACCCCCCAGGCACCCGGCCGACCCACGGCCGCCCGGCGCCCTACCGCTGCGCGCCGACCGACGGAGCGTGCACGACGGCCGCCGAGGTCTCCCCGGCCGGGCACCCGCCGGGGCCCGCCGTGGTGCGGACCGCGCCGACCGGCAGCAGGGTGCCGCAGGCGATCCGGATCCCGTTGGGGAGCTCGTTGTCGGACTCGACGATCGCGCCGTCCCCGATCACGGCCCCGTCGAGCGCCGTGCGCGCCCCGATCGTCGCGTACGCGCCGACGATGGAGTCCTTGACGAAGGCGTCCGCGCCGATCACCGCGCCCGGCAGGATCACACTGCCCTCGACGATCGCGCCGGACTCGACCACCGAACCCTCGGAGACCACCGTGCCGGAGCTGAGCACCGCGCCCGGGTGGACCTCGGCGTCGGGCAGCAGCAGGGCCTCGCCGATCGGTCCCGGCACGGCCGGGGAGTCGACCTTGCCGAGCACCAGGTCGGCCGAGCCGCGCACGAAGGCCGCCGGAGTGCCCAGGTCGAGCCAGTACGAGGTGTCGACCACACCGCGCAGCAGGGCGCCGGTGGACAGCAGCTCGGGGAAGGTCTCGCGCTCGACCGAGACCTCGCGGCCGGTCGGGATGCGGTCGATCACCGATCGGGTGAAGACGTAGCACCCGGCGTTGATCTGGTCCGTGACGATCTGCTCGGGGGTCTCGGGCTTCTCCAGGAACTCCAGCACCCGCCCGTTGGCGTCGGTCGGCACCAGGCCGAAGGCGCGCGGGTCCTCGACCCGGGTGAGGTGCAGGGTGACGTCGGCGCCTGCGGCCACGTGACCGTCGCGCAGGGCCGCGATGTCCACGCCGGAGAGGATGTCGCCGTTGAAGACCAGGACCGGCTCGTCCGGGCCGCAGGTGAGGCCGGTGGCGGCGTTGCGGATGGCACCGCCGGTGCCCAGCGGCTCCTTCTCGGTGAGGTAGACCAGCTCGATGCCGTATGGGCTGCCGTCCTTGAAGTGGTCGACGAAGACCTCGGCGAGGTACGAGGTGGCCAGCACCACCCGGGTGACACCGGCGGCGGCGGCGCGGGCCAGCTGGTGGGCGATGAAGGGCACGCCGGCGACGGGCAGCATCGGCTTGGGGGTGTGGGTGGTCAGCGGGCGCAGTCGTGTGCCCTTACCGCCGACCAGCATGATCGCCTCGGTCATGGTCCGCGATTCTCCCCTTGTTCCGGTGTGGTGGCCGTTCCGGTGGCGACCCGGCCGGTTTCGTGGCCGGTGTCGCCATTCGGTGACATCTGACGTGTGACGTCCGACGTGGACGTCACTGATCATCGGCCCCGTACAGGGCCCGTCAAGCGCCTACTGTATTTCCTTCCAAAGCAGGCCCGTTCCAGTGGCTGCTTGATCCTTATCACTGAATCATCGAAGTACCCCACAGACGATCGACCGGGCGCTTAAACGAACATTAACGATCGCCAAAGATCGTGTCCGGCGGAATGCGTTCGGCCCCCACTCCGGGCGGAGTGAGGGCCGAACGTCAACGGTGGCGCTTCGGGCTCAGACCTCGGCCGGTTCCGGCTCGGTGGGCTGGGCCTTGACCGAGTCGAGCAGCAGCTGGGCGACGTCGACCACCTTCAGGTGTTCCTTGGCGGCGCCCTCGTTCTTCTTGCCGTTGACCGAGTCGGAGAGCATCACCAGGCAGAACGGGCA
>NZ_JBHJVK010000048.1:0-10559 GCF_042264695.1 Kitasatospora sp. NPDC056138
GCGCGGCCGCCGTCCTGCGGAAGGCCGGTCAGGGCAGGTAGCCGATCAGGCCGGCCGGCGTGAGTCCGGCGGCTTCGGCAGCGGTGAGGGCACGTTGCAGGTCGCTCGCGAGGGTGTCGGTGAAGTGCAGGAGGATGACGTCACCGGGCTGGAGGGTGCCGCTGTGGTAGATGTTCGACCGACCCCGGCTGAAGTCGGCCGTGGCGGTGAGCACGGTGCCGATCCCGCAGTTCCAGCCGGGGACGGATTCCCGGTCGGCGAGCGGCAGGGTCGGGATCTCGAAGCCGGGGTTGGTGGCGAGGTTGACCGCGTCGGCCGCCGGGCCGTCGGTGGTGGCACGGGCGGCCCGGCGGCACCGAGGACCATGAGCGCCGAACTCGCGGCGCAGGCGGCGAGCCGCCGCAGGGCGGTGGACACGAGAGGACACCTGTGTGGGGAAGGAGAGGGGAATTCCCTGATGGGGAGGGAGGGTTCGGCATGCCGCACACGGGACGGAGCCATACATCGGACTGGACCAGGCGGTCCGTCAAGGGTTGGGCCGGCAGTCGGAGCACCTCGTCGGGTCCCCGCCACTCCTTGCCGCCTCGGCTGTCCTTGGCACCCCGGCTGCTCCGTGCCGCCCCCGCCGCCCCAGCAGTCTCGGCCGGCGCGGCAGCCGTGGACCGCCCGGTGGCTACAGCGCGTACAGCTCCTCGACGTCGGCCGCGTGCAGCTGGAGGATGGCCTGGCGGCGAAGCTTCAAGGAAGGGGTCAGCAGGCCCTGTTCGATGCTGAACTGCTCCGGCAGCAGGCGGAAGGCGCGGATCGACTCGGCACGGGAGACGGCGGTGTTGGCGGCGGCGACGGCGCGCTGGACCTCGGCGTGCAGCTCCGGGTCGGCCAGTACGGCCCGGACGTCGAGCTGTTCGCGGCCGTGGCTCTTGAGCCAGTGGGCGAGAGCGGGCGGGTCGAGGGTGACCAGGGCGGTGAGGTAGGGGCGGTTGTCGCCGACGACCAGGCACTGGGAGATCAGCGGATGGGCCCGGACGCGGTCCTCCAGGGCGGCGGGGGCGACGTTCTTGCCGCTGCTGGTGACGATCAGGTCCTTCTTGCGGCCGGTGATGCTGAGGTAGCCGTCCTCGTCGAGGCTGCCGAAGTCGCCGGTGGCCAACCAGCCCTCCCGGAGGGCCTGCCGGGTGCAGCGCGGGTGGTTGAGGTAGCCCGCGAAGACCGTGTCGCCGCGCACCCACACCTCGCCGTCGTCGGCGATCGCCACCGAGGCACCGGGCAGCGGGCGCCCGACCGTGCCCGCCTTGGTCCTGCGCGCCGGGTTGGCGGTGATCGCGGCGCTGCTCTCGGTCAGCCCGTAGCCCTCGTAGACCGTCGTGCCGATGCCCGCGAAGAAGAGGCCCAACTCCCGTCGGAGGGTGGATCCGCCGCTGATCAGGTTGCGGACCCGCCCGCCCAGGACGGCGCGCAGCCGCTGGTAGACCAGCCGGTCGTACGCGTGGTGGCGCAGGCGCAGCGCGGCGCTCGGGCCGGGGCCTTGTCCGAAGGTGCGCTGCTCCCGGGCGGCGGCCCACTGGATCGCCACGTCGCCGGCCTGGGCGAAGAGCTCGCCGCGACCGGCCTCCTCGGCGGCCTCCCGGGCCCGCTGGTGGATCCGTTCGAAGACGTACGGGACCGCGTGGAGGTAGGTGGGGCGGAAGGAGGTGAGGGCGGGCAGCAGGGTGTCGGTGGAGAGGGTGCCGTGGTGGCCGATCCGGATCGCGCCGCGCACCGCCGTGATCTGCACCATCCGGCCGTAGATGTGGGCCAGCGGCAGGAACATCAGGGTCGCGGGCGGGACTCCGCCGGTGTCCAGGAACACCTCGTGCCAGCCGGCCAGTTGGGCGTCCGCCCCGGCGGCGAGGTTGCCGTGGGTCAGCAGGCAGCCCTTGGGTCGGCCGGTGGTGCCGGAGGTGTACACGACGGTGGCGACCGCGTCGGGGGTGACGCCCAGCCGCTGGCGGTGCACCAGGCCGTCGGGCACGCTCCGGCCGTCCTCGACCAGCTCCGGCACGCAGCCCCGGTCCAACTGCCAGATGCCGGTGAGGTCGGGCAGTGCGTCGCAGACCGCACCGACCGTCATGGCGTGGTCCTCGTTCTCCACGACGCAGGCGACGGCGCGGGTCTCGGCCAGGATCCACCGCACCTGCTCGGCGGCGGAGCTGGGGTACACCGGTACCGGGATGGCGCCGATGGACCACAGCGCGTAGTCGAAGAGCGTCCACTCGTACCGGGTGCAGGACATCAGCGCGACCCGGTCGCCGTACCGGACGCCCCTGGCGAGCAGGCCCTTCGCCAGGGCGGTGACCTCGTCGCGGAACTGGACGGCGGTCACGTCCAGCCATTCGACCGGTGACCGGTCGTCCGGCGGGCCTCCGGTCGGTGCCCGGCGGGACAACTGGACCAGGCCGGGAGCGCGTTCGGCCGTGTCGTACACCGAGTCGGCCAGTCCGCCGGTGGCCGGGGCGGTGAGCGGTGGGCTGCTGAACTCGCGCACAGTGCCCCCGATCCCCGTCGTTCCCTGCGCTGATCCTGATGTCCGGCCCCGGTCCGGTCCCGGCGTCCGGTCGCGGTGCCCGTCCCCGTGTCCGGTGCCGGCCTCCGGCCCCGGTGCTCCGGCCGTCGGGCGCGTGCTCCGGCCCGCGTCCGGCCGGTCCGGCGCGCGGTCGGCTTGCGAAGCTACCCGATCGTCGCAGCGCTGCCCAGGGTTGTGACGGACCATGGTCGGAACCGGCACATGCCAGTGTTCACGGTGCCTCTCCGTCGAGCAGGACATGTCAGCCGATAACGGGCAAACCGTGATGATCGCGGCAACCGGCTCGGGACAATGGATTCGACCCTTCGAACGGATGGTCAGTGAGTAGTAAGCTCGCGCAGATCGCACATGGCCCGGCGTGCGGCCCGTACGTGGTCCGGCATGTGTCTTGACGTCCGGCATGGCGCACGCCATGACTGACGCCCCGACCGACTCCCCGACCGCAGCCGAAGTACCGCCCCTGTCCACGCCCGAGAGCCATCCCGACCGAGGACTCCATGCGTCTGCGCCGCAGTTCGATCCGCGCGAAGATCATCGCGCTGCTCATGGTGCCCATCGTCGCCCTCACCGGCCTCTGGGTCTACGCGACCCTGGTGACCACCGGCGACGTCTGGCGGCAGCTGGACGTCGTCTCCGCCTACCGTTCGTTCGGCAGCGCCACCGACCAGTACGCGCGGGACGTCCAGTCGGAGCGCCGGGCAGCCGTGCTCGTACTCGCCGCCCCCGACTCCGACCCCCTCGCGGACGCCTACCGCAAGGCGCAGGCCGTCACCGACCGGGACCTCGGGACGCTGCGCGCCAAGGCGGACGGCTCGGACGGGGAGCGACTCGACTACGGCCAGCGCAAGCGGCTCCAGGACATCCTGGCCGGAGGCGACCAACTCGTCCCGATCCGGGGGCAGGTGGCCCGCCGGGCCAACGGCTGGGCGTACGTCCTGGACCAGTACAGCGCGCTGATCGAGCCGGTCTTCAGCTTCCGTTCGGCTTTCGTGAGCCGGCAGAGCGGCCAACTGCCCCGGCAGGGGACCATCCTGACGGAGCTCATGCGGGCCCGCGAGTACCTCTCCCGGGAGGACACGGCGATGGAGGGCCTGCGGATCTCCGCCGACCCCGACGCCTCGATGCTCCAGGAGGCGCTGGACGGCCTGCACAACCAACGGGCGCTGTTCGGCGTCTACATCGACGAGCTGGACCCGCAGGACCAGGCCGGCTACCGCAACGTGCGCAGCGGCAACAACTGGATGGCCCTGGTCAGTGCGGAGGCCTTCTTCGAGGACTCGCCCGACCGCATCCAGGCGGTGAAGCGGCTGTCCGACAACTCCTGGCGCTCGGCCGCCGACCAGGCCCTGACCTCCCTCGCCGACGTCAACAACCGGCTGGACGCCGCGCTCGGCCAGCGCGCGCGCTCGTACGCGACCGACCAGCTGGTGCGCGGCGGCATCGCCGGTGCGATCGGCCTGATCGCGGTGGTGCTCTCGATCGCGATCTCGTACCGGATCGGCCGGGGGCTGGCGCACGAACTGATCGCCCTGCGCAACGCCGCCCGGGAGCTGTCCGACACCCGGCTGCCGTCCGTGATGCTCCGGCTGCGCCGGGGCGAGGCCGTGGACGTGGCGGCGGAGGCGCCCGCGCTCGACTTCGGGCCGGCAGAGATGGGCCAGGTCGGCCGGGCCTTCAACGCGGTCCAGCGCGCTGCCGTCGAGGCGGCCGTGGAACAGGCCGAGCTGCGCCGGGGCGTGTCGGCGGTCTTCGTCAACCTGGCCCGTCGCAACCAGGTGCTGCTGCACCGTCAGTTGACCCTGCTGGACGCCATGGAGCGCAGGGCGGAGAACCCCACCGAGCTGGAGGACCTGTTCCGCCTGGACCACATGACCACCAGGATGCGGCGGCACGCCGAGGGCCTGATCATCCTGGCCGGCGGCTCGCCCGGCCGGGCCTGGCGCAAGCCCGTCCGGATGGTGGACGTGGTCCGGGCGGCGGTCAGCGAGGTCGAGGACTACGCCCGGGTGGTCGTCCGGCCGTTCCCCGGCACCGGACTGCTCGGCAGCACGGTCGCGGACGTCACCCACCTGGTCGCCGAACTGGTCGAGAACGCCACGCTGTACTCGCCGCCGAACACCCAGGTCACGGTCTGGGGCGAGGTGGCGACCCACGGCTTCTGCCTGGAGATCGACGACCGGGGCCTGGGGCTGAGCGAGTCGGCCCTCGCGGACATCAACCAACGACTGGCCGAGGAGCAGGAGTTCGACCTCGCCGACACCGACCGGCTCGGCCTGTTCGTGGTCAGTCGGCTCGCCCTGCGGCACGGCATCCGGGTGCACCTGCGGCCCTCGCCCTACGGCGGCACCTCGGCCGTGGTGCTGATCCCGCGCGAGCTCCTGGCGGAGGCGCCGGACCCGGCGGGCGGGGCGAGGTCCGCCGGCGGGGGACGGGCCTCCGGGGGCAGTGGTGCGGCCGGTACACCGGGCGGCGCAGCCGGCTCGGCGGCGGGGGGCGCGCGGCGCGGTCAGCGTGAGCTGGTCGCCGTACCGGCGCTTCCCGAGGACGGCGGGCACCAGCGCAGCGCCGGGGCGCCCGTCGAGGGCGTCGAGCCGGTCCGTGCCGTCGAGCGCTTGTCCGGCGGCCCTCGCCCCTCGGTACCCGAACCCGCCCGTACGCCGGGCGGGCTGCCGCGCCGCCGCACCGGTGCCGCGAACCCGGGCGGGCCGACCCTGGTGCCCGTGGACGCGCTGCACGCGGAGGACGGCGCCGGGACCGGGCGGCACCGCCGAGTGGGTGGCCCGGCCGCGCAGGAGTCCGCCGAGGGAGGGCGTGGCGTTCGCACCGCGCCCCCGGCGCACGCCGCGCCGCCCCAGCCGGAGGCGGCGGCCGGCCAGTCCCCCGAGACCGGCCCGTCCCCTGCACGCGTTCCGTCCCCTGCACGCGTTCCGTCCCCTGCGCCCGCCGCCGTCTCCTCGGCGCCCGCTGACGGGCCGTCGGAGTCCGCCGATCGGCCTCCCGTGCAGAGTGCGCCGCCGACAGCGGCCGGCGGCCGACTGCCCCGGCGCGTACGGCAGGCCAGCCTCGCGCCCCAGCTGAAGGCCGCTGCCGCGGCGGCTGCGGCAGCCGCCGCGGCCGGAGAACCGGCGCCCGGGACGCGCGAGCCGGTGCGGGAGCGCTCGCCCGAGGAGGCCAGGGCGACCTTCGCCTCGTTCCAGCGCGGCTACAAGCGCGGCCGGGGCGACCGGATCCAGCCCGCCTCGCTGACCGTGGTGCCGAACCCGACCGCACCCGACGCGCCGGTACCGGCGGCGCTCCCGGCGCCGCAGGCCCGGCCCGCCCTGACCGCCCGGCCCGCGCCGTACGTCCCACCCGCACAGCCCGCGACACCACCCACGCGGTCCGGGTCGCCCGCGCGGTCCGGGTCACCGGAACCGTTCGCACCGTCCCAGCAGTCCGTATCACCTGCACGACAAGCTCAGCCTGCACCAACGGAAGGAACCGAATCATGACCGCAACGACACAGCCGGCCGGAGAACTCAACTGGCTCCTGGACGACCTGGTGGGACGAGTCGCGGCCCTGCGGCATGCGGTCATCCTGTCCAGCGACGGGTTGGCCACCGGCATGTCCGGCGGGCTGGAGCGTGAGGACGCCGAGCACCTCGCGGCGGTCGCGGCGGGCTTCCACAGCCTGGCCAAGGGGACCGGCCGGCACTTCCAGGTGGGTGGGGTCCGGCAGACGATGGTCGAGCTGGACGAGGCCTTCCTGTTCATCACGGCGGCGGGCGACGGAAGCTGCCTCGCCGTGCTGAGCGAGGCGGAGTCCGACGTGGGCCAGATCGCCTACGAGATGGCACTGCTGGTCAAGCGGGTCGGCGAGCACCTGTCGTCCGAGCCGCGCGCCGAGGCCACTCCGCCGGGGAGATGAGTGCGCCGATGAGCATCGAGGACACCGCACCCGAGCCGCTCGCCGTGTCGGCGGCGGAGCCGTCCGGGCTGCGTCCGCCCGAGGAGGAGCGCTGGTTCGACGACGAAGCCGGCCCGGTGGTGCGGCTGTTCTCGATGACGCGGGGCCGGGTCCGACCGGTGGAGGAGGGTCTGTTCGACCTGATTTCGCTGATCAGGGCGGTCGACGAGGTCGAACTGCCTGGCGTGGAGCACGCGTTGGAGCCGGAGCAGCACGCCATTCTGCGGCTCTGCCGCGACGAACCGCTGAGCGTAGCGGAGTTGGGCTCGTACACCGACCTGCCGGTCAGCGTGGTGCGGGTGCTGCTCGGTGATCTGCACGAGACCGGGCTGATCAGTGTCATCCGACCCGTTCCGCTCGCCCAACTCCCGGACGAGCGCCTGCTGCGAGACGTGATCAATGGCCTCCGCGCACTCTGACGTACGGTCACATGGCGGTCAGGACAGGGGCGATGGCCCACCCGGGGCCGCCGGATCCCCTTGGGGTGCGGTCGCGCTGAAGATCCTGGTGGCGGGCGGCTTCGGGGCCGGCAAGACCACGCTGGTCGGTGCGGTGAGCGAGATCCGGCCGCTGCGGACCGAGGAGCAGCTCAGCGAGCTGGGGCGCCCGGTGGACGACACCGCGGGCATCGAGGCGAAGCGCACCACCACGGTGGCGATGGACTTCGGCCGGATCGACCTGCGCCCCGGGCTCGCCCTCTACCTCTTCGGCACCCCGGGGCAGGACAGGTTCTGGTTCGTCTGGGACGAGCTCGCGCAGGGGGCACTGGGCGCGTTGGTGCTGGCCGACACCCGGCGGCTGGCCGACTGCTTCCCCTCGGTGGACTTCTTCGAGCAGCGCGGCATCCCGTTCGTGATCGCGGTGAACTGCTTCGAGGGCGCCGAGACGTACGCCCCCGAGGACGTCCGGGAGGCGCTCGACCTGGACCCGGGGGTGCCGGTGCTGCTCTGTGACGCGCGTCGCCGCGAGGACGGCAAGGAGCTGCTGATCCGGCTGGTCGAGCACGTGGCGACCCGCCGCTGACGGGCACTTCGGACCCACCGGTACGGACGGCGGGGACTCGCCGGGGGCCGGTGCTTCGGACCCGTCGGACGGCCGGAGGCCGGTGTTCACCGCACCGCTGTCCCAAATACTGGGATCACAGTCCGTATACCGGAACAATCGCCCGATCCGGGTTGCCTCGGGTGCCCTGGCCGTGGAACGCTCTTTACCGACAGGCCGCCGGGCGCCACGCCCGCACACGTCGGGCGCAGTGCCCGCACCATCCGGGGGGAGGGCAGTGCAGTGACCGCAGTACTCGGCTCCCGGTCCTTCCTCGCCCCTGCCCCGGCCGGGTCGGTGCTGACGGTCCGCCGGTACATCGACCTCGCGCTCAGCTCCAGCGCCCGCTGTCGCAGCGCCTGCCCTCCCGGTGCCGTCCGCAGCACCGACGCGTGCTGTCGCAGCACCTGCTGTCGCTGACCCCACGCATCGCACTGCACCGCACGGCATCCACACCCCGCAGTTGCTCTCTGCTCCTGCTCTCCAGCTGTTCTCACGCACCCGGCTTCCAGCCGCACCGGCAGCCTCGCCCGCGCACCCACCCCCGCACGGACGTCCGGCGTCCGGTGGCACTCTGACCACACGCACCGCACATCGACACTCTCCCGGATCGGGCGACATGAGCCGTACTCGAACACCCCGCCTGACGCTGCGCCAAGGGAACGGGCACAGCAGTCAGTTCAGCAGGTCCAACGGCGGCACGGACCGTGCCGTGGACAGCAGCGCCGGGGGTCGCTCCGATCTGGAGCCCTTCTGGCCGTCCCGGCAACCGCACCTCTTCGACCAGACGTGTCCGGGCTCGCCCCGCGCGTCCCGGCCCTCCGCCCGCTGACCCACCTCAGCTGCGGCAGTACGGTCCGGTGGACGCGCAGACGAACCCCTTCATCCGTCACGCGCGAAAAGAGCGGCACCATGTCCTCCTCCTCCACTGCCACCCTGTCCGTCCCGGCCACCACCCCGCATCTGCGGGCGGTCCGCTCCGTCCCGTCGACGGCCGAGCGGTGGCACTCCACGGCGCCCCAGCACGCCACTCCTGCCCAGTTCCCCACTCCTGCACAGCGCCCTGCGGCCCCGCAGCGACCCGCGGTTCCGCAGCACCCGGCGGCCGCGCCACACCCCGCCGCCCACCCCGCTGCGCACACCGTCGCGCCGCAGGCGCTGCTGAAGGCGCTCCCCGAGGGTGCGGCCGTCGTCGCGGCCCTGCCGCAGTCGGCGCTCCCGCAGGGCCTCCTCGCCCAGTACGGCGCGCAGTTCGGCACGACCGCCGCCGGCCAGCCGTTGGTCGGGTACCTGGTGCTGGTCCCCGTCGAGTCGGCCGACTCGCCGTCGGGGCAGTCGATCGCGGGCTCACAGGCTGTCGGGCAGGCCGCCGCCGCTTCGGGCCCGGCCGCTGCGGCCTCCCCGGGCGGACCGGTCCCCGGGGCCCGGTCTGCCCGGCCGGCCGCACGCGGCATCAGCGTCGACACCGAGCGGCGCAGCGCCTACGTGGACGGCAAGCTACTCGACCTCACCTACCTGGAGTTCGAGCTGCTGGCCCACCTCACCGAGTACCCGCAGCGGGTGCACACCCGGGACCACCTGGTGTCCGCCGTCTGGGGCTACGGCCACGTCGGCGACGGCCGGACCGTGGACGTGCACGTGGCCCGACTGCGCCGCAAGCTCGGTGCGGCCTACCGGGACAGCATCGTGACGGTCCGTCGGGTCGGCTACAAGTACACACCGGTGGCGTGACGCACCGGAGTTCGCGCACGGGCCGGCCCGCGACCGCGGCGGGCCGGCCCGCTCCGACGTCAGCCCGCTGCGCCGCGGGTCCGGGCCGCCGCCGATCCGGGCCGCCGCGGGTCCGGGCCGCGCGGTGCCCGCTGCCTGCAGCCGCCGTTCAGGCGCGCTGCTCCGGCGGCAGCAGCAGGACGCCCAGCGCGGCCGCGCAGGCCCGTGCCTGGTCAAGGGTCCGGCTCAGCTGTCCGCCCGTCAGGCGGTCCGGTGTCGACCGGGCGGTGAGCGCGAAGCGCGCCCGTGCTGAGTGGTCGAGCACGGGCACGGCCACCGTCCGCACCCCGACGGCGGACTCGCCGTCGTTCAGCGCGTACCCGGCAGCCCGGACCTTGGCCAACTCGGCCACGAGCAGGGCGGGTTCGGTGATCGTACGTGGTGTGAAGGCGGTGAGCGTTCCCAGTTCCGCCACGTCGTCCGCACGCGAGCAGGAGTCCACGTGCGCGAGTGCCTCGGTTTTGGCGTGGCTCCGCGGGCCCGGCCAGGCCAGCAGGACCTTCCCGAGCGCGGTCGAGTGCAGCGGGCGCCGCAGCCCCGGGCCGGTTCCCCGGCGGACCGAGCCGCCGACCAGGATCACGGCGTGCGGGCCGCTGCGGACCGCGAGGTCGACGACGGCTCCGGTGCGGCGGGCGAGCAGGTCCAGTTCGGGGCCGGCCAGGTGCAGCCCACGCTGGTGGAAGGCCAGTTGGCCGAGTTCGGCGACCGCCGGGCCGAGCCGGTAGCGGGCGGTCCTGGCGTCCTGTTCCAGAAAACCGGTACTGACCAGGGTGCGGGCCAGCCGGTGTGCGGTGGAGACCGACAGACCGGTACGCCGGGCCAGGTCCGAGGCGCTGTGGTCGGGGCCGTTGTCATGGAAGCAGTGCAGCAGCCCGAGCGCTCGCCGGACCGCCTGCGCCCCGGCGGGCGCGGTCTGGATGGTTGCGGCCTCGGCCATGTGCCCTCGCGTCGTCCGGATGGCTGGGAAGTCGGGGCCCGGGCCCTCTCGACTCCGCTGTGGTTCCCAGGGTATGGCAGGCTCTGCTACGGCCGTGTGTCCACAGTGTTGCAATGACACGGCTTCGATGAACAGGCACTCCCAGGATGTGGGAGACCGGGGTGCGGGGCCTGGGAGTGGTACCGGCAGCCGGGTCGAGGAGCCGACCGACGCGACCCGCCGGGGAGCGGAGACGCCGGCCGGGGCACCGGGCTGATCCGCACCGGCCCGTCCGCCCCGACTGCCGTCGGTAGCCTTGGACG
>NZ_JBHJVK010000048.1:10654-36736 GCF_042264695.1 Kitasatospora sp. NPDC056138
GTACGGCGTGCCTTGGACGGCGTGCCTTGGACGGCGTGCCTTGGACGGCGTGCCTTGGACGGCGTGCCTTGGACGGCGTGCCTTGGACGGCGTGCCTTGGACGGCGTGCCTCGGACGGCGTGCCTCGGGCGGTGCGCGTCGGATGGGCGCCTCGGGCGGTGCAGCTCGCGAGCCGCACCGCCCGAGGCCCGCCGACCTCTCCCCGCCGACCCCTCGCCGGATCGGCAGCTCAGCGGCTCAGCCGGTCGATCTCCGCCAGCTCCTCGGCCGAGAGCGGGGTTCCGCTCAACGCATCCAGGTTCTGGTCGAGTTGGGCGACGCTGCTGGCCCCGATGATCACCGAGACGACCCGGGGGTCCCGCAGCACCCAGCTGAGGGCGAGCTGCGCCAGGGTCTGCCCGCGCTGCTCCGCGACCTTCGCGAGTGCACGCAGCTGCTCCAGCTTGGCGCCGGTCAGTGCCTCCTCGCGCAGGAAGTGGCCCACCGACATCCGCGACCCGGCGGGCACCGCGCCACTGAGGTAGCGGTCCGTCAACAGGCCCTGGGCGAGCGGGGAATAGGCGATCAGTGCGGTCCGGGTGTCACCGACCGCGTCGAGCAGGCCGCCGTCCTCGGGCTCCCGGTTCAGGATCGAGTACGAGGCCTGGTTCAGCAGGACCGGCGTACCCATCTCCCGCAGGATCGCCACCGCCTCCCGGTGCTGCTCGGCGGGGTAGTTGGAGATCGCCGCGTAGAGGGCCTTGCCGGAGCGGACCGCGGAGTCCAGCGCCCCCATGGTCTCCTCCAGCGGGGTGTCCGGGTCGTGGCGGTGCGAGTAGAACACGTCCACGTACTCCAGGCCCATCCGCTCCAGCGACTGGTCCAGGCTCGCCAGCAGGTACTTGCGCGAGCCGCCGTCCCCGTATGGGCCCGGCCACATGTCCCAGCCGGCCTTCGAGGCGATGAACAGCTCGTCCCGGTACGGGCGGAAGTCCTGCGCGAAGAGCGTGCCGAAGTTCCGTTCCGCACTGCCGTACGGCGGACCGTAGTTGTTGGCCAGGTCGAAGTGGGTGACGCCGCGGTCGAAGGCGCGGCGCAGCACCGCGCGCTGGACCTCCAGCGGCTGGGTGTCACCGAAGTTGTGCCACAGGCCGAGCGAGACGGCGGGCAGCTGCACGCCGCTGCGGCCGGCGCGGCGGTAGGTCATCGAGGAGTAGCGGTCGTCGGCGGGGAGGTACGTCATGCCAGCATCCTGCCAGTTCGCAACCGGTGTGCGGGCCGGTGGCCGTCCGGGGCCGGGGCAGGTCCTCGGGCGAACCGGCAGCGGCGCGCCGCGCCGTCAGTCGGGTTGCGGGTCGGTCGGGTTGCGGGCCGGTCGGGTTGTCGGCCGGTCGGGTCGCCCCTTGCCCGCCGCACCGGGCGGGTCATAAGCTCGCCGGAGGATCGTCCGTGCGCGGCCGGGCCGCGCCGAGCCGAGGGGGAGTCGAAGATGCACCGCAGTGCCGCCACCCCTCGCCGCTGTTGTCGCACTCGCGGCACCTCGCGCTGACCCGGGTCCGGACCGGACCGAACCGAACCCGCCGTCACGTCGATCCCCTTCCGGTGCCGCCCCCGGGCGAGCGCCGACGACCTCCGGCCGCGACGCCGGGGTGCGGCCAGTCCCGCCTCGCTCGCAAGGAGACCGCCATGCGGTTCACCGTCTCGTCCCTGGTCTCGAACGGTCCCGACCCCGTCACCGGCCACCAGCGCTCCGCACGGGAGAAGCTGGAGAACGTCATCGACCAGGCCGTCACCGCCGAACGACTCGGCTTCGACGGCTTCGGCGTGGGGGAGCGGCACGGCGAACCGTTCCTGTCGCCCGCCCCGCCCGTGCTGCTCAGCGCGATCGCCGCACGCACCAGGACGATCCGGCTGTTCACCACCGTCACGGTGCTCTCGGTCCTGGATCCGGTCCGGGTGGCGGAGGACTACGCACTGCTCGACCAACTCTCGGGCGGGCGGGTCGAATTGATCATCGGGAAGGGCAACGACCCGCGCCACTTCGGCCTGTTCGGCCTGGACGAGGACCACCAGTGGGACTACCTGGCGGAGAACTACGGTCTGCTGCACCGGCTCTGGCGTGAGGAGAAGGTCAGCTGGCAGGGGCGGTTCCGCGCGCCGCTCACCGAGGTCACCACCTACCCACGCCCGCTCCAGGACCCGATCCCGGTCTGGCACGGCAGCGCCACCAGCGAACAGTCCACCGATCTGGCCGCCCGGTTCGGCGATCCGCTGTTCTCCGCCAACAGCTTCCACCCGCTGGCCAAGTACCAGGCGCTGGTCGACCACTACCGCGAGCGCTGGGAGCACTACGGCCGCGACCCGAAGGACGCCAGGGTCGGTACGAGCTTCGGCGGGCTGTTCGTCGCCAGGCGCTCGCAGGACGCGGTCGAGGGCTTCCGGCCGTACTGGAACGCGCTGTTCGACTCCGCCGCGGGCAGGCACAACAACTCGCCCTTCGACTCGCTGGAGGACGCCCTGGAGCGCGGTTCGGCGCTGGTCGGCAGCCCGCAGCAGGTGATCGAGAAGATCCACCGCTACCACGAGGCGTTCGGCAACGAGGTGGTCGGCATCGGCGTCGACTCGCTCACCGAGTCCGTCCAGCGCGAGCAACTGGAGCTCTTCGCCACCGAGGTGGCGCCCGTCATCCGCCGCGAACTGCCCTGATCCGAGACCTCGAAGGGCCGCCCGGCACGGGCGGCCCTTCGGGCTCGGCTCCTCGTCCCCGGTCCGTTTACCGTTGCCTCTGGCATTCTGTACCTACTGGTATGTACAGTAGAGCCATGGCCACCAGTGAACGACTGATCGAGACCACCCAGGAGCTCCTCTGGGAGCGCGGGTACGTCGGCACCAGCCCCAAGGCGATCCAGCAGCGCTCCGGCGTCGGGCAGGGCAGCATGTACCACCACTTCAGCGGCAAGACCGACCTCGCCGCCGCCGCGCTGGGCCGCAGCGCCGAGCAGCTCAGGGCCCTCGCCGAGGAGCAGTTCTCGGGCCCGGGCACCGCGTACGAGCGCATCGAGGCGTACCTGCTGCGCGACCGCGAGGTGCTGCGCGGCTGCCGGATCGGACGGATGGCCCAGGATCCCGAGGTGATCGCCGAGCCGCAGCTGCGCCGCCCGGTCGAGGAGACCTTCGACTGGCTGCGCGGACGGCTCGCCGACCTCGTCGCGGAGGGCCAGGCCGCGGGCGAGTTCGCTGCCGGACCGGACCCGGCGGAGGTCGCGGCGACCATCGCCGCCGTGGTCCAGGGCGGCTACGTGCTGGCCCGTGCCGCCGACTCGCCCGAGCCCTTCCTGCGGGCGGTCCACGGCGCCCTGGCGCTGCTCCGCGCCCACTGAGGGAAGCGCGCACCGGGGCCCGCGCCCGCTGGGCCCCGCGCCCGCTGGGTCACCGCGCCCACCGGCCTCGCGGGTCCACCGAGCCTTCGCAGCCAAGCCTTTTCGGCAGTACCCCGTGAGAGCGGCGGCACAGCCGGAGCCGACCCGGCTGCGAGCTGCGCGGTGTCCGGCTCCGGGCCGCGCACCGGCCCGTGCCGGGTCACCCGATCGCCGACCGGTCCGAACCCGGCTCGCTGACGGAACACCACATCCGGAGGAAGCACCCGTGCAAGCGATGCAGTACGAGATCACCCTGCCCGCCGACTACGACATGCGGATCATCCGCGAGCGCGTCGCCATCAAGGGCCACCTGCTGGACCGGTTGCCCGGCCTCGGATTCAAGGCGTACCTGATCCGTGAACGAGGCCGTGGCGAGCACGCGGGCACCCCGGCCGGGCCCGGGGCCGACGGCGGCCCGCCCGTGAACCAGTACGCGCCGTTCTACCTCTGGCGCTCCACCGAGGCGATGGCCGGCTTCCTGCGCGGCCCCGGCTTCGCCGGCCTCAGCGCGGACTTCGGCCGCCCGCCCGTCCGGCACTGGATCGGCACCGGCCTGCGGCTCGGGCCGGAGCGCGAGCTGACGCCCCGTACGGCCACCCGCCGCACCCTACGGCTCGCCGAAGGAGCCGACCCGGACGAGGCGGCCGCCCGCGCGCTCGCCGAACTCCCCGACCGGCCCGGCCTGCACTCCGTAGCCGTCGCCCTCGACCCGTACCGCTGGGAGCTGCTCCGCTTCGCCCTGTGGCGCCAGGACAACGCCCCGGCGGACGGGGGCCACACCGCCTGCACCGCCTATCAGGTGCTGCACCTGTCCCGTCCCGAGCTCGACGCCCTCCCGACCACCGAGAAGGACTGATCCCGTGCACACCTTCGCCCCCGCCGAGCTCGACCGCGAGCGCGGCTACCGGATGCTCGACGACCTGGTGGACGGGCCCACCCAGCGGGCCACCCTGCCGGGGCTGGAGGCACTCGCCCCCGGCTTCCCCGACTGGATCGTCACCAGCCTCTTCGGAGGAACCTACCAGCGCGAGGGCCTGGCCCTGCGGGACCGCCAGCTGCTCAACCTCGCGGCACTCGCCGCCCTCGGCGGGGTCGATCCCCAGCTGCACGGCCATGTCCGCAGCAGCCTGCGGGTCGGCCTGACAGCCGAGCAGATCGTCGAGGTGTTCGTGCATCTCGCCCCGTACATCGGTGTTCCGAAGGCCCTGGCCGGCCTCCGGGTGGCAGCCGCCGCACTCGCGGAGGTCGGCGGCGAGGTCGATGACGAGGTCGATGGCGGGATCGGCGGCGAGGCGGAGGTCGGCGACGAGGTCGCGGGCGGGACCGGGACGGCGGTGGCGGCCCGATGAGCGGCGTCGGCAGCGGTCGCAGCGGTGACAGCCCGGCCGTCCGTACCGTCCTCGGCGACCTCGACCCCGACGGGCTCGGCGTCTGCGACGCGCACGACCACCTCTTCATGCGCAGCCGGCTGCTCCCCGGCCAGGAGCTGGACGACGTGGCGGCCGCCGAGAGCGAGCTGCGCGCCTTCGCCTCACTCGGCGGACAGGCCGTGGTCCAGTGGACGCCGCACGGAATGGGCCGCCGACGGCCCGACCTGGTCGCGCTCTCCCGCACCACCGGGGTCCACCTGGTCGCCGCGACCGGTCTGCACCAGGCCGCCCACTACGCTCCGGAGCAGCTCCGCGACCTGGACCTGGCCCAGCTCTTCGTCACCGAACTCACCGAGCCCGCCGAGTCCGCCGAGTCCGCCGAACTCGCTGAGCCCGCCGAGTCCGCCGAGTCCGCCGAGCCCGCCGGTCCTGCCCAGCCCGTCGGGCGGGCCGGACTGATCAAGGTGGCCGGCGGCTTCCACGGCCTGGACCGGCACGCCCGCTGGACCATGACGGCAGCGGCCGAGGCCCACCACGCCACCGGTGCACCGATCGCGGTCCACCACGAACTGGGCACCGGCGCCCTCGACGTCCTGGACCTGCTCTGCGACCGTCTCGGTGTCCCGCCGCACCGCGTGATCCTCGGCCACCTGAACCGCTTCCCGGACCTGCGCCTCCACCGCCAGGCCGCCGAATCCGGAGCGTACGTCGCCCTGGACGGGCCGTCACGGGCCAACCACGCCACCGACCACCACCTGTTCGACACCATCGCCGCGCTCCTCGAAGCGGGACACGCCGAGCGGCTGCTGCTCGGTGGCGACACCACCACCTCGGCCGCTCGCGGCACGCCGGGCATGCCGTACCTGCTGGCCACGCTGCGCCCGCGCCTGGTACGCGAGTTCGGAGCGGACCTGCCCGACCTGGTCTTCCGCGCCAACCCCGCCCGCGCGCTGGCCTTCGCCTGAGCCGCCCACCGCGACGTGCGCACGTCCCCGACCGGACGCACGGACGGGCACTCCCGGCCCGACTCGGGCCCCGGCCCCTCGCGGAGCGCCGGGCGGAAGCCGTCGGCCGATCCGGAGCCCACCGCCGGCCGGGGGAGTCCGACCGGATCCCCCTGGCGGGCGCGGCGGTGCATCCTGGTACCAGGGCCCTGTGGGACGGCCCGAACCGGAGAGGTGTGGAACGGGCCGGGCGCAAGGCGTGGAGCGTTCCGGGAGCCGAGTATGAACAGCAGATCCCCCGCAGGCATCGTCGCCGGGGTGGACGGTTCGCCGCAGGCGACGGCCGCCGCCGAGTGGGCCGCCCAGGAGGCCGAGCGGCGGGGCTGCGCCCTGCACCTGGTGCACGCGGTCAACACCGGCACCGTCACGCTCTCCCCACGGGCGAGCGAGGCTGTCACCGACCTCATCCTCAAGAACGCCAAGGACGTCCTGGAGGAGGCGACCGGCAAACTGGCCGCCGCCCATCCGGGACTGCGGCTGACCGGTGACGTCGTTCCCCGGGACGCGGCGCTGGCCGTACTCACCGCCGCCGAACACGCCGAACTCGCCGTCGTCGGCAGCCGGGGCCACGGGGGTTTCGCCTCCCTGCTGCTCGGATCGGTCAGCCTGCGGATCAGCGCCCACTGCAGCTGTCCGACCGTCGTGGTGCGGCAGACGTCCTCCGCGGGTGACCACATCCTGGTGGCGATCAGGGACGAACGGGACGGCGAGGCCCTGCGGTTCGGGCTCCGCGAGGCCGACACCTTCGGACTGCCGGTGCGTGCCGTGCACGTCTGGTCGCCGGTGGTCGCCGACGTCGCGCACGCGGCTCCGATGATCGACGAACTGGGGGAGGAGGCCCACCAGCACGAGCAGTTGCTGCGCCACACCTGCGACCCCGTCCAGGAGGACTACCCCGACATCCCGGTCCGTACCGAAAGCCTGACGGGCGCCACCGCCGGCACCCTGGTCGAAGCCTCCCGGGACGCCGCTCTGCTGGTGATCGCCCGCCACCAGCCGGCCCCCCACTTCGGCCTGCGCCTCGGCACCGCCGTCCATGCCGTGCTCCACCACGCGCACTGCCCGGTGGCCGTGGTCCCCGTGTGACCGCACAGTAGCCGGCCGGGCCCGTACGGCCGTGGCGGTCGGCCGCGCGGGGCCCGCGCACGTCCCACCGGGTCCCGCGCACGTCCCCTGCGGCCGGGGAGCGGTATCGCCCGCGGTCGGTCGGGTCGGTGAGGTCATTCCGTCCAGAGCCTGAGGCCCGCAGTCAGTTCGCCGATGCACCGCGCCGCGAGCCCTGCGGCCTGCTCCGGCGGCGCCTCGGACGCCGCCCAGGACTCCATGGCCACCCGCATGCCCGTATTGGCCGCCGCCACCAGCCGGAGCTCCAGCGGGTCCGCGTCCGCCCCGACCAGGTCGGCCAGCACCTGCGCGAGTTCCAGCTCGGAGTCGTGGTGCACCCGGTGCCAGACGGCGAGCAGGTCGGGGTCGTGCCGGGCCGTGCGCAGGATTCCGCGCACCAGGTCCAGCGCGACGGCCGGACGCCCGGGTGCGGCGGTGAGCGCGGAGCGCTCCAGCGCCTGCGGCACGGGCAGCTCGCGCGGGCCGTCGGCGAGTTCGTCCAGCCAGTGCCGGACGCCGTCGGCGAGGAGCGGCGCGACGGCGTCCTCCTTGGTGCGGAAGTACCGGTAGAAGGTCCGCAGTGAGACGCCCGAGGCCGGGCGATCTCCTCGGCGGTGATCCCCTCGCCGGCCCCGGCGCCCGTCGCGCCCCCGGTGCCCGTGGTGCCTGCCGGGTCCGTGGCCGCCGCCCCCTCGCCCCACGCGGTCCGTCTGGGCCGACCGGGTGGGGCGCCCGGTGCCACCGGGGTGCCCCGCCCGGTGCGCCGACGGGCCGCCCGATGATGCACCGGAGGAATGATCACGATCGGAACCGGAGGGCCGCCGATGCGGGCTCACGCGCTGGGTGCCCCGCGCCTGGCGATCGCCGGGGTTGCCGCGGGCCTTCGCCGGGCCGCCGACCGCCGCCGGGTGCAACCGCGGGCTCCGCTCCCGGCACGGGTGCGGAAGGCGTAGGTTCGGACGTGGGGCCCGCTCCGGGCGCAGCGCCACGGAGTTGCAGGGCCGCCGAGTTGCGGGGCCACAGGGTTGCGGGCACAGGGTTATCCGGAGCGCACGGGAGCAGCGGGCGATGGGGCTGACGAGCCACAAGGTGCTGGCGCTGGCGATTCTCGCCGCGGTACTGGTGACGACCGCGACGGTGTGGCTGTGGCCGAGGCTGGCCAGGACGAGTTGGCGGTCGGTGCTCGGACGGATCGGAGCACTGCTGGCCACCCAGCTGACGGTGCTCTGTGCACTCGCCCTGGCCGCTAACAACTACTTTTCCTTCTACAGTAGTTGGGGTGATCTGCTGGGCACGGGGAACCGGGGGGCGGTGACCGTGCGGAGCGGTCCTGGCGCCGACGGCGACGGCCGGAAGGCGGCGGGTGCCGTGGTGGTCCAGGTGCTCGGCACGGAGGCCGTCCAGGGCGGCGGGGTGGTCGGCCGCGACCCCGGGCGGGTCGGGCGGATCGACTCCGTGCGCATCCCGGGCCCGGCCAGCGGGCTGAGCACGGACGGCTACGTCTACCTGCCCCCGCAGTACTTCCGGCCCGACCGGCAGAACAGCAGGTTCCCGGCCGCGATCGTGCTGACCGGTTTCCCCGGTGACGCCAGGAACCTGATCACCAGGCTCAACTACCCCGGCGCGGCGCTGAACCTGATGGCGGCCGGCAGAATGCAGCCGACCGTGCTGGTCCTGATGCGCCCCTCGCCGGCGATGCCCGCCGACACCGAGTGCGAGGACGTCCCGGGGGGCCCGCAGTCCGAGACGTACTTCGCCAAGGACGTGCCCAGGGTGGTGGAGGACAGCTACCGGGTGGCCGCCGACCCGCACGCCTGGGCGGTGATGGGCGACTCGACCGGCGGTTACTGCGCGCTCAAGCTGACGATGCGCGACCCGGGGGCGTTCCTGACCGGGGCCTCGCTCTCCGGCTACTACAGGGCGGCCGAGGACGCCACCACCGGAGACCTGTTCAAGGGCAGTGAGCGGCGCCGCGACGAGGCGGACCTGCTCTGGCGGTTGAGGAACCTGCCGCAGCCGGCCGTCTCGGTGCTGGTGGCCGGAACGGCCGAGGGGGACGGTGCCTACCAGCAGCAGACCGACGCCTTCGTGGCGGCGGTCCGGCCGCCGATGACGGTCACGACCGCCACCCTGCCCAGCGGCGGCCACAACTTCAGGACCTGGGAGCGACTGCTGCCCCCGGCACTGGAGTTCCTCTCGCAGCACCTCAGGGTGCCGCCGGGGTAGGGCGGTCCGACGCGTGCGGTGCGGGACCCCGCAGGGCGGTCGGGAACGCCGTCGGGGCGCGGGGAACGGTGCGGAGGGGAAGAAACCCGTCTGTACCCGTCCTCCGAAGGACGAGCTGCCCGATCCCACCGGTGGCTCTCCCCGGAGCTCTCCCTGTGGGGCCCTCCAGGGGGCGACCGGTCGCCGGGCCCGGGTGAAGGCGGTCGCCCTCCGCGGCGTGCGGGCCTGGCCCGGGGACTCAGGCGATCTGCTCCAGCGTGCCGGTGTGCAGCTCGCCGACCCGGCCGCCCTCTCCCTCGTAGGTCCAGAACGCGCGGACGGTCAGCTTGGCGAGGTCCATCACATGGCTGACGGTGAGGCCGCTCGACTCCGTCCAGCTGACGAAGTACAGCTGCGGGCCCACCTCGGCGACGTGCAGTGCCACGTCGTCCCACTGGCCGGCGGACTCGCCGAGGCCCTCCCAGCGCAGACGCGTCCCGTCGGCCGAGTAGGCATTGCGGAAGGCGGCACCGTTGTCGACCTGGAACAGGTAGGTGTGTCCGGCGAAGCCTGGCAGGGGCGCGGTCATCGTGTGGGTGATCCTCTGGCGAGTCGGTCGGTGGGTGCGGTCGGGCGTCGACCGCACCCACCAACCTATCCGACGCGCCGCCGGAATCCCCGTTGGTTTCGAACGGGATCACCGCGCCGGTGCTGTGGCGCCAGGTCAGCACCGGCGCGCTGCCGGGTCGGCGACGCCGGATCAGCGCTGTCGGTCCAACGCTGCCGGCCGTCGTCGCCGGGTCGGTGCTGTCGGATCAGCAGCCGAAGTCGATCAGGCGGAACGTCGTGTAGTGGTCCGAGGTGTAGTAGTCCTCCTGGTACCCCTGCCCGGTGATGATCCGCCGGGTGCCTCTGGTGGGCGCTCCGGGGGTGATCACGGTGTACTCGTGGTAGTAGCCGTAGGACTCCGAGGGAAGCACGTTCTCCCGGTTCTGGAAGACGACGCCGTCCTGCGAGTACGGGAACGGCCCGTCGCTGTCGATCAGGGCGAGGGTGTCGTCGGCCTGGCTCGGCAGCGCGGTCAGACAGACGCTGCCGCTGACGTCGGCGTGAGCGGCGGTAGCGGAGACTGCGGTGGGCGCCAGGGTCAGCAGGGCGACGGTGGCGACGGAGGCGGCGCGGGTCTTCCACGCGCGTAGAGTGTTTGCCATGGCAGCAGTGTGAAGGTGTGTCAGGTTGCTGCGGAAGGGGTCATGACAAGGCTTTGCCTGAAGATCACCAGTGCAAAACCAGCCGGACTCGTGCCGTACCGCCACCCGTTGCCGCCGCTTTGTGGCGGGCCGTCACATGGGCCCCGGCCGGGCCCGCCCCTACCGTGACCTGACCCGACGTCACGGACAGGAGCCGACCATGCCGGTCCGTCTTCCCGCCTCGCCGTGCCGCGCACTGTGCGCCGCACTGCTCACGCTCGCCGCGCTCACGCTCGGCCTCGGCCCGGCCGCCGCCACCGCACTCCCCTCCTACCTGCGGCCGGAGGCGGACTTCGCCGCCCCGGGCAACGGCTGGGCCCGGGTCGAGCGCTTCCTGGACACCAGCGCGGGCTTCCACGCCGAGGAGTACCCGGACGACGGCCGGGGTGACCAGGACGGTGCCCGGGTCGGCTACTTCGGCGGCGAGCGCCGCCCGTACTCGGGCCGGTTCCTGCTCTACTCGGCCCCGGGCTGGGACACCGGACGCGCGTCCACGCCCGTCCTGCTGGTGCACGGGGCGAACGACAACGCCGACCGCGCCTGGGCCGATCCGGGCGAGTCCGGCGGCTGCGGCGCGGCGAGCTGTCCGCACACCGGTCTCGCCCAGTACCTCGCGGCCGCCGGACACCGGGTGTTCGCGATCGGCTTCGCCCACAAGCAGGGCGACAACCTGATGCAGGCCCAGACGATCGGCGACGCCGTCGCGGTGATCCGGGCCAGGCTCGGTGTCCCGCAGGTGGACCTGGTCGCCTGGAGCAAGGGCGAGGTCGCCGCCCGCGCGTACGTCTCCTCGGTGCGCTCCTCCCGGGGCCGCCCGTACGCGGGGGACGTCCGTCGACTGGTCACCCTCGGCGGGCCGAACGGCGGCCTGGACTACGTGTACGCGCACGGCTGGAGCTTCGACCTCGCCACCTGGCCCGCCTGCGGCGGCACCGCCAACGCGCCCTCCCCGCACCTCTTCATGACCTGCTACGGCAGCTACACCGCCCAGCCCTGCCTGGGGGTGCTGCCCGCCGGAGGTCACGACTGCTTCCCCGGCCAGCGCCAGCTGCTCGCCCGCTGGGACGCCGACTACGGAGTGGACACCGGCGCGCAGGACTGGTGGACCACCTACTACGGCGGCCGGGGCTACTACACCTCGGGCCAGGGCATCCAGGCCGCCATCGAGGCCGGTTCGCTGGTCGGACCCCTGCAGCGGGCGGGTGTCCCGTCCGCCGTTCGGACCTATCTGCTGGCCGGAGGTTCGGCGGACATCCCGGGCGTCCTCGACGAGAACCGGGGGCCGAGCGACGGTATCGTCTTCACCGCCAGCGCCCTGGACACCACCGGCATCGCCACGGTCGGCGGGACCAGGCTGCTGACCGGACTGAACCATCTCGAACTGGCCTGGTCCCCGGACGCCTGCGCGCAGATCGACAGCTGGCTGTCGTAGCGCCGGCACGGAGGCCACTTCGCCCGGCCCGGACCTGACGAGCCGCCCGGCTCGGCCCCGGTTTTCCCGCCGACCGGCCCCACCGGGCCGGGGTCCGGCGGACCGTCTCGCAGGGGAAGCCCGTCATGCGAATAGCCGCGACAACCGCGACACCCTCCCGGCTGCTGACCGCTGCCGGTGCCGTCACCCTGCTGGCCGTCCCGTTCACCGGGCAGGTGGTCGCCGTCGGCGGCACCGCTTCGGCCGGGCCCGCCCGGGTGGCCGCGAGCCCGGCCGGCTCCCAGCAGGCAGGGCGGGCCGGTGCCGCCGCAGGGTCGGGGCCGCCGGTCCCCGGGAAGGTGCTGACCTGGTCGGACGAGTTCGACGGCGGTATCACCTGGGGCGCCAGATGGGTCGGCGACCGGACCACCGCGTACCGCTACGGCGACCACAACCCGGACGGGAACAAGCTCGACTGGCTCGACACCGCCGGCGTCGGCGTCACCGACGGCGTGGCGACCTTCACGGCCAGGCCCTCCACCCGGCGCCTGGAGAACGGCAGCCAGGCGTGGCAGACCGGCTTCCTCACCACCGAGGGCTCCACCGAGGGCTTCCGGGTCATGGTCGGCGACTACGCCGAGGCCCGGGTCAGGATGCCGGCCGGCCGGGGGGCCTGGCCCGCGCTGTGGACCTGGAACGGCGACGAGGGGGCCAACGGGGAGGTCGACTCCTTCGAGTACCACCCCGACAACCCCGACCTGCTGGAGCTGACCAACCACGTCAGACCCGCCGCCGGCTACTACGTCGACGGGAAGGCCGTGGGCGCCGACCGCTGGGTGACGGTCGGAACCCACTACGGCGCCGACTCGGTCGACTGGTACGTCGATGGTGCCAAGGTCTTCTCGGACCACGCCGGCGTCGGGGCCGGCTGGTCCGCGTACCTGGTCCTCAACCTGTCCGTGGCCGACGGGCAGTACCACCCGGCTCCCTCGGGCAGCGTGCCGATCACCTTCTCGGCGGACTACGTACGGGTCTACCGATGACTCCGCTGACTCCGCCCGGTCCCGGCCCGGGAGACCCGGAACCCGATCGGTGCCCGGTTGTCCGCAGGGTCGCGGTCGTCCGGGCCGAACGCGACGATCTGACCCTCGGCCGTGGTCCCGGGCGGCACCGCCGGGTCCACCCGCGCCGGGATCAGCGCGGTCGCCACCTGGCCGTACCGCAGGCCGGGCGGGAAGGTGCACCGCACCAGGTGCCCGACGGCCGAGACCGTGCAGGAGGACGGGAAGTACGGGCCGTGCGCGGTGAACCCGGCGGGCAGCGCGATCACGACGCTGATCGGCGAGGCCGTCCGGTCGGGGCCGCCGTTGGCGACCACGGCGTGCACCGTGGTGTCGCCGCCGGGCGGCGCCGGGTCCGGGTCCAGCCGGACCAGCAGCAGATCGGAGTCGGACGGCGCTGCCGCCGTGGCCGCCGTCCCGGCCGCCGTCAGCGCCGCGACCGCCGCCGTGACGATCGTCCAGCGAGCTGTCCTGATCAGGGCCACCACTACCCACCTCGTCCGCGCAGAGTGCCGAGCCGGGCACCCAATGTAGCGGCGTAGCCTGGATCCACGGAGGTGATAGCGATGTCCGGACGGGTGTTGAGCGAGGTCAGCGCGGTGGTGGCGGCCGAGCGGGAGGCCGAGTTGGTGGACTCCTACCGGGAGTTGGTGGCCGGTCCGCTGCCGGACGGGCTGATCAGGACCGAGCTGCTGCGAGGCCCCGGCGGGCGCTGGCGGGTGCAGTCCCTCTGGCGGGACCGGGTCGCACTGGAGGCGGTGCGCTCCAACCCCAGACTGGCTGCCGCACCCCGGCTCTTCGTCCTGATCGGCGCCGAGCCGGAGTTGACGGTCTTTCAGGTGTCGGTCGAGCAGGTCGGCGCGCCGGTGCTGGACTGAGCCGGCGGGGCGACGCCCCGAGGGGTTCCTCGGGGCGCGGGATCCCGTGCGCGGGCGCGGGGTGAACCCGTGCGGTTGGTCGGGCCGTTGACCCCGCCCCCGAACGTCCGCGGTCCACCCGTCGCACCGGAAGACCCCCCACGGGTCCACCCGTCGCACCCCGGGGTGCCCCCGGAGGGGGCGTTCGGGCGAGGTCGCTCAGGGGGCGAGGACCTGACCGAGTCGGGCCGAGATCTGGAGCATCACCGGAACCAGTGAGGTGTCGCCCACCTGTGCCTCCAGCGCCCGGATCCGGGCCTCGGGGCCGGAGACCGAGAGGGCGGTGGGCGTCGGTGCGCCCGGTACCGCCACCGCGATGCAGCGGACCCCGATCTCCTGCTCCTGGTCGTCCACCACGTAGCCGCGCTCGCGCGCGATCGCCAGCTGCTCGAAGAGCTGCGCCGGGTCGGTCACCGTGTAGGGGGTGTGCGACTGCAGCGGCTGGGTGCCCAGGACGGCGCGGGCCTCCTCTTCGGGCAGCTGCGCCAGCAGCGCCTTGCCGACGCCGGTGCAGTGCGGCTGGACCCGCCGCCCGACCTCGGTGAACATCCGCATCGAGCGCCGCGACTGGACCTGCCCGACGTAGACCACCTCGCCGCCCTCCAGGACCGCCAGGTTCGCGGTCTCGCCGGTGGCCTCCATCAGTTCGGCCAGGTAGGGGCGGGCCCAACTGCCCAGCAGGCGCCCGGCGGTCTCGCCGAGCCGGATCAGTCGGGGGCCCAGGGTGTAGCGGCGGGCGGTGTCCTGTCTCACATATCCCTGCTGGACGAGGGTACGGATCAGACGGTGGATGGTCGGCATCGGCAGACCGGAGGTGGCGGAGAGCTCGCTCAGGGTGGCGATGCCGCCCGAGTCGGCCAGCGCCTCCAGCAGTTGGAAGGCGCGTTCGACGGACTGTACGCCGCCGGCCGCGCGGTCGGTCCCTGTGGGTGCTGCGGCGGGGGTGCTGGCCACCGGCGTTCCCTTCGCTGTCGGAGGAGGAGTAGAGTCCCAGCGATCTCTCAACAAAGCGTTGAAATTCTGTATCGCGGAAACTACTCTCCACTTTACAGAACAGAACCCATCGGTAGGTGGGTTCAGATCAAGGAAGTTCCCACCGGAGCTCCCTTCGCTGGCTCAACCGTCCAAGGAGTGTCCTGTCCATGGCTGCAGATCAGGGACCTGCCCCCAGCCTTCGGCCGGGGGTGCCCCCATCCCACCTTCGGCGTCCCAGCCGCCAGCCGGAGGTGCCCCCGGGCGCATCGTCCGCCGCTCCGGTCGTCACTGTCGCCGGTCCGCGCGTCCCCCGTGCAGAGGAGGTGCTCACCCCGGAGGCGGTCGCCTTCGTGGTCGGGCTCCACCGTGCATTCGAAGGTCGCCGCCAGGAACTCCTGACCCGACGAAAGACCCGCCGTGCCGAGATCGCCCGGGCCGGCACCCTGGACTTCCTCCCTGAGACCGCCGCGATCCGCTCGGCCGACTGGAAGGTCGCCGAGGCCCCGCGCGCGCTGCAGGACCGCCGGGTCGAGATCACCGGGCCGACCGACCGCAAGATGGTCATCAACGCGCTCAACTCCGGTGCCAGGGTCTGGCTCGCCGACTTCGAGGACGCCACCGCCCCCACCTGGGAGAACGCGGTCACCGGCCAGGTCAACCTGATCGACGCCTTCGAGGGGCGGATCGACTTCACCGCCCCCGGCGGCAAGGCGTACGCGCTCAGGCCCGCCGCCGAGCTCGCCACCGTGGTGGTCCGCCCGCGCGGCTGGCACCTCAACGAGAACCACCTGCTGGTCGACGGCATTCCGGTGGCCGGCGCCTTCTTCGACTTCGGCCTGTACTTCTTCCACAACGCCCGGCGGCTGCTGGCCAAGGGCGCCGAGGACCCCAACTCGGGCCCGTACTTCTACCTTCCGAAGACCGAGAGCCACCTCGAGGCCAGGCTCTGGAACGACGTCTTCACCCACGCGCAGGCCGCACTCGGCATCCCCTACGGCACCATCAGGGCCACCGTCCTGATCGAGACCATCACGGCCTCGTTCGAGATGGAGGAGATCCTCTACGAGCTGCGCGACCACGCGGCCGGTCTCAACGCGGGCCGCTGGGACTACCTCTTCTCCATCGTCAAGAACTTCCGCGACGCGGGCGAGCACTACATCCTGCCGGACCGCAACAGCGTCACCATGGCCTCGCCGTTCATGGCCGCCTACACCCGGCTGCTGGTGCGGACGTGTCACCGGCGCGGCGCCCACGCCATCGGCGGCATGGCCGCCTTCATTCCCTCCCGCAAGGACCCCGAGGTCAACGCGGCGGCGCTGGAGAAGGTCAAGGCCGACAAGGACCGCGAGGCGGCCAACGGCTTCGACGGCTCCTGGGTCGCCCACCCCGACCTGGTGCCGGTCGCCCGCGCCTCCTTCGACGCCGTGCTCGGTGAGCGTTCCGACCAGAAGGAGAACCCCGGCTCCGCCGAGCCGGTGACGGCGGCCCAGCTGCTCGACATCGCGGGCGCCGGCGGCAGTTGCACCCAGGCGGGGCTGCACAACGCCGTCCAGGTCGGCATCCGCTACATCGAGGCCTGGCTGCGCGGCCTCGGCGCGGTCGGCATCTTCAACATGATGGAGGACGCCGCCACCGCCGAGATCTCCCGCTCGCAGATCTGGCAGTGGATCCACAACGGCGTCATCCTCGCCGACACCGGCGAGAAGGCCACCGCAGAGCTGGTCCGTCGGCTCGTGGCCGAGGAACTCGCCGCCCTGCGCGCGGAGTCGGGTGACGTCGCCTACGCCGGTGGGCGCTGGGCCGAGGCCGCCAAGCTCTTCGAACAGCTGTCGTTGGCCGAGGAGTTCGTCGACTTCCTCACCCTGCCGGCGTACGAGCTGCTCGGCTGAGGCCCAATCTATCCACCCGCCGCCCGCCGCCCCTTCGACGGGTCGGCGAATCCACGGCGTCGATTGCTCCGTTCCGTACGGCGCGCCTCAGCGACCGTACGGAACGGAGGCCCCGCACGGCTGCGGCCGGGAACACCTGGGGAGGTCCGCCCCGGCCGCAGCCGTGGTACCCCGCGCACCCCCGAGGAGACACACCTGATGGCCCGCATCTTCTTCAACGGCCAGGCCATGGTCGGCGGACCCTTCCACCACTCGGTCGCCGACGCGCTGATCGGCCCCGTCACCACCGCCCCCGGCTACCGCTTCTTCTCCATCCGCGACGAGTGCCCCGGGCTGCTGCCCGCCCCCGAGGTGGACACCGCCATCGAGGGCGAGCTCTACGACGTCACCCTGGAGCACCTGCGCGACGTCATCCTGCCCGGCGAGCCGCTCGAACTCGAGCTCGGCATCATCGAGCTGGCCGACGGCTCCCCCTGCCTCTCCATGGTCCTCGCCCGCGGTGAACTGGAGCGCGGCGTCCACAAGGAGATCACCGAGTACGGCGGCTGGCGCTCCTACCTCGCCACGCTGGGCCGTACCGCCTGAGTACGCTGTCGTCGAGGGGCGGATCCGAAGCCCCGGTGGTCACGACGGAGGGGTCGGCATGGAAGAGGTCATCGGTTACGCAGTGGCGGGCATCGCCCGGATCGGGGGCCTCGCGGTCGAGTGCCTCGGCGCGGTGGGGGAGGCCTGGGTCGTCCGGAAGGCGGGCCAGCAGCCCGAGCAGGAGGGGCAGGACTCCTGACGGCCTGACCGCGGGCACGCTCCGCCGGGAGCCCACGAAGCCCGGTCACCCGCCGTGCCGTGCCGTGCCCGTCACGCCGTCACGCCGTAGCTCCGGCCGTACGCCGACACCGCCGCCCTCCCCGGGCGGCGGTGTCGGCGTTCCCGCACTCCGCCGGACGGTTGCGGTCCACGGCTGTGTGGACCCGTGCACCGTTCGGGTGCTCACAGGTCCCGGTCCCGCTCCTGGACGGCTCCGGCCGGGCGGCTCCGGCCCCGCCGGGGCCACTTCGCGTGGTCGTCCGCGTCGTCCGCCGTGCGGACCGGCCGGCCCCGGAGCACCCGCCGCGGTGACGGGCCCCCGCGGTGACGGGCACCCGCACCACGACGGCGGGCACCCGTCGTGACGGGCACCTGACGTCCCGCCGCGACGAGTCCGGTCGGCCGTGGGCCACCCGGAGGCGCATGCGTCACAGCCCCGGACCCTCGCCGTGGGTCCGGGGCTGTGCCCCGCCCGGCCGTGGGCCGGGCGGGGTCCGGGCGGCGCGCCGTCCCTGGCGCGACCCGGAGTCCGAGGGGATCAGGCGCGGGAGGCGAGCTCCTTGGCGGCGCGGGCACAGGCCAGCGCGATCTGGTCCTCGTTCACGGTGGTCAGGTTGCCCTTCTCGACCACGGCGTTGCCGTTGACGAAGAGGGTGGCGAGCGGGGGCAGGGCGCCCAGGGTGAGGGCGGCGACCGGGTCGGCGATCGAGGAGTGCATGATGCCGTCGACCTTCCAGAGCGCCAGGTCGGCGAGCTTGCCGACCTCGATGGAGCCGATCTCGTCCTGCCGACCGAGTACGCGGGCGCCGCCCATGGTGCCCAGGCGCAGCGCCGACCGGGCGGTCAGCGCGTCGGGACGCCCGTGCAGACGGTTGATCAGCAGTGCGTTGCGCAGCTCGGTGCCGAGCTCACCGGACTCGTTGGAGGCGGTGCCGTCCACGCCCAGGCCGACCGGGACCCCCGCCGCGAGCATGTCGGGCACCCGGGCGATGCCGGCCGCCAGACGGGCGTTGGAGGACGGGCAGTGTGCGACGCCGGTGCCCGTCTCGGCGAACTTGGCGATGTCGGAGTCGTTCATGTGGACGCAGTGCGCCATCCAGACGTCCTCGCCCAGCCAGCCGACCGACTCGAAGTAGTCGGTCGGGCCCATGCCGAACAGCTCCTTGCAGAACTGCTCCTCCTCGGCGGTCTCCGAGCCGTGCGTGTGCAGCCGTACGCCCTTGCGGCGGGCGAGCAGCGCGGCCTCGCGCATCAGCTCGGTGGAGACCGAGAACGGCGAGCAGGGCGCGATGGCGATGTGCAGCATCGAGCCGAAGGAGGAGTCGTGGTAGCGGTCCACGGCGGCCTCGGACGCGACCAGGATGTCCTCGGTCCGCTCGACGGCGTGGTCCGGCGGCAGGCCGCCGTCCTTCTTGCTGCGGTCCATCGAGCCGCGCAGCGCGGTGAAGCGCATGCCGAGCTCCTGCACGGCCTCGATGGAGGCGCCGAGGATGTCGCCGCCGCCCTGCGGGAAGACGTAGTGGTGGTCGGAGGCCGTCGTGCAGCCGGACTTGAGCAGTGCGGCCGCGGAGCCCTGCGAGGCGGCGTGCACCAGCCTGTCGTCGATCCGGGCCCAGGTCGGGTAGAGGGCGACCAGCCAGTCGAAGAGGATGTCGTCCTGGGCCAGGCCCCGGGTGATCCACTGGTAGAAGTGGTGGTGGGTGTTGACCAGACCCGGGGTGATCAGGTGGCCCTCGCCGTTGATCCGGCGCACCACGTTGTCCAGCCACTGCGGGGCTGGGCCGCCTCCGACCGACTCGATCCTGTTGCCGAGGATGACCACGTGGCCGCGGGCGTACTCGGTGTCGTCGGCGTCGACGGTCGCGATGGCGACGTTCTCGATCACGATCCGCTGGTCTGCGGGCGGGGGCTGGACTGCCATGGTGTGACTCCTATGGGGGAGGGCGGGGGCGTGCGGGTGAGCGGTGCACGCCCCCCGCCGATCAGGACGGTGTCGCCGTCGGCACCGTCGCGCCGGGTGTCTCGCCGGTTGGGGTGCGGCGGCCGGCACCGACGTGGTGGAAGAGCAGGTTGAGCAGGACGGCCATCACGCAGCCGGCCGAGATCCCGGAGTGCATCAGGGTGCGGACGGCCTCCGGGAAGGGGTTGTAGAAGTCGGGCGAGGCGATCGGGACGATGCCGACCCCGAGGGACACCGACACCAGGATGGTGTTGGCGCCGGTGTCCATGCCGGCCTCCGCCAGGGTGCGGATCCCGCTCGCCGCGACCGTGCCGAAGAGCACGATCCCGGCGCCGCCGAGCACCGGTTGCGGCACCAGCGAGACCATCGAGCCGAGCACCGGGAACAGCCCGAGCAGGATGAGGATCCCGCCGCCGGCCGCGACCACGAAGCGGCTGCGGATCTTCGTCAGTGCCACCAGGCCGATGTTCTGGGCGAAGGCACTGCACGCGAACCCGTTGAAGACCGGGCTGAGCGCGGTGGCCAGGCCGTCGGCCCGCAGTCCCGCCGTCAGGGTCCGCTCGTCGGCCTGGCGGTCCACGATCCGGCCGAGCGCCAGCATGTCGGCGGTGGACTCGGTCATCGAGACCACCATGACGATGCAGAGCGAGACGATCGCCGTGATGTCGAAGACCGGCGCGCCGAAGTGGAACGGTGACGGGAGCGCGAAGACCTTCGCGTCCCTGACCGGGCCGAAGTCGGTGAGACCCATCGGGAAGGCGGCCAGGGTGCCGATCGCCAGCCCGACGAGGAGCGAGAGCCGCTGCCAGAAGCCGCGCAGCAGACGGTTGCACAGGACCACCGCGGCGAGGGTGAAGGCGGCGAGTCCGATGGCCTTGGCGGAGCCGTAGCCGGGTGCGCCGGCCGAGCCGCCGCGAGCCCAGTTGACGGCCACCGGAAGCAGGGACACCCCGATGAGGGTGATCACGGTGCCCTGGACGACCGGGGGGAAGAACCGGACGAGCTTGCTGAAGTACGGTGCCGCGAGGAAGCACAGGAGCCCCGCGACGATCACCGCCCCGAAGACGACCGGAAGGGCGTCCTTCGGGCCGTGCTCCTTGGCGATGGCGAGCATCGGTGCGACACCGGCGAACGAGACGCCGTTCACGAACGGCAGCCTGGCGCCGATGCGCGCCCACTCCGTGTGCTGGAAGAGACCCAGCGTCTGGAGCAGGGTGGCCAGTCCTGCGGTGAACAGGCTGGCCGAGATCAGCAGGGCGAGCTCGGTGGGGGTCAGACCCACACCGGCGCCGACGATGAGCGGGGGCGCGACCACGCCCGCGTACATCGCGGCGACGTGCTGCAGGCCGGTGGTGAGGAGTTTCGCCGGCGGGAGCAGCTCGTCCACCGGGTGGACCTCGCGACCCGGAGCGTCGGGGCGGCTGGTCGCCGATCCGTCCGGCCGCGCGGGTCCGTCAGGGGTGGAACCGCCGTCAGTGGTTCGGGTGGAGCGGAGTGCCATGTCGAGCCCCTCTTGTGCTCGTGGCCTCCGGCGTGCCCGTGGCGCTGGAGACAACCCGAGGGCGGGACGGCGGTGCAAGAGTCCCTCGGGCGGCTTCTCCAGCGCCCCGGGCCGGCCGCCGCGAGGCGAGCACGATCTCCGGTAGGTGGGGGTGGAGAAACAGGTGGTGCAACTGTCTACACTGCTGGGGGAGTTGCCGGCCGCCCGGGACCGTCCGGCGGGGTGGTGCCGGTGGGTGCAGCGGTGCCGGATGGCGTCCATCGTGAGGGAGGTCAGGCGACCGGGATGACCGGGACGACGCCCTCGCGGTGCACGGTGCCCTCGATGAGGCCGTACATGCGGTCGGCGGCGTAGTAGACCTCGTTCTCGTTCTTGAGGCCGAACGGCTCCAGGTCGACGAGGAAGTGGTGCTTGTTCGGCAGCTCCAGGCGGACCTCGTCCACCTCGGCGCGGTTGTTGAGCACCCGGGTGCCCATCGCGTGCAGGGTCTGCTGCAGCGAGTAGGAGTAGGTCTCGGCGAACGCCTCCAGCATGTGGCGCCGCACATGGGTGTAGGAGCGGTTCCAGTTGGGCTGGCTCTCGCCCTCCGCGCCGCGGTAGGAGTACTTCCAACGGGCCGTCACCTGGGTGGCCAGGATGCGGTCGTAGGCCTCCTGCAGGGTGGTGTACCTGTCCTTGATGTAGCCCCAGAACTCCGAGTTGGTGGAGTTCATCACGATCAGGTCCTTGAGGCCGGAGATCACCTGGACGGTCTCGCCGTCGTAGACGATCTCGCTGGTGCGGATCTCCTGGCCGTTGCGGACGAAGGAGTGGCCGACCTCCTCGGAGCCGATGAAGCGCGAGGAGCTGTCCGGGGTCCTGATCCGGTCCCAGGCGTACTCCTCGATCCGGATCCGGGCGCGGCGGACCGGTTCGGTGCTGTCGACGAAGTGGCGGGCCAGCGTGATGCCGAAGGCCTCCGCCGACTCGATGCCGTACTCCTTGGCGAAGGCGTAGACGGTGTTCTTGGTGGTGTCGGTGGGCAGGCAGTTGGCGTTCGAGCCGGTGAGGTGGACGTCCTCGAAGTCACCGGAGAGGGCGACCGAGACGTTCAGGTCCTTGATCTCGTGACGGGTGCTGTCGCGGTAGATCCGGACGATGCGGTTCTCCGCCTTGCCGTACTGGTTCTGACCGAGCACGTGGGCCATGACAGGCTCCTAAGCAGGTTGCGGTCTAGCTTCCGCGGTAGACCGAGTAGCCGAACGGGTTGAGCAGCAGCGGCACGTGGTAGTGGTGCTGCGCGGGCGCGACCGCGAAGACGATCGAGACCTCGGGGAAGAACGGCGCCTGGTCCGAGGCCCCGGCGTAGTAGGCCGCGGTGTCGAACTGGAGCCGGACGACCGAGCCCGCCTCCACGGCCGGCAGGTCCTTGGCCCGGCCGTCGGAGTCCGTGGCGGAGGTGCCGAGCACCTTCCAGCCACCCTCGGTGTGCAGTGCGAGCTCGACCGGGACACCCTCGGCCGGGCGGCCGAGGCTGGTGTCGAGCACGTGCGTGGAGATGCCAGTCATGGGTGAAGTGACCTTACTGATGGCAGGATTGACGAACCGTCGGACGAACCGCTAGGACTCGTCCAGCAGTCGGTTGATGCGAATGTCGTTGATCTTGCGCAGCTCGCCCCGGACGATTTCCGCCTCGGTGGCGGCGTCGTTGGGGAGGCGCGTCCGCAGCGACGCGAGCATGGTGGCGGCGGTGCGGCCGGTGGCGCAGATCAGGAACACGTGGCCGAACTTCGCCTCGTAGGCGGCGTTCGCCCGGTGCAGTTCATCGAGGAGTGCGGAGTCCACACCCTGGATGCCGGCCTGCTCGCGCTCGGAGGTGGCGTCGCCCGCCTTGGGCTTGCCGATCCGGGCGTGGCCGGCCATCGCGTCGTCCAGGTCCCGGGCGGTGAGCGCCGTCATGGCCGCCGCGTTGGCGGCCAGCAGAGCGTCCCGGTCGGCCCAGGGCCGGGCGGCCGCGACGGCCTCGGCCCAGCCGGGGCTGGAGCAGATCTCCAGCAGGGTCTCCGTCAGCTCGGCGGCGGGAGCCTCCGCCAGCGCCTCGAGGGCGCCGGTCGCGTCAGGGGACGCTTGGGGGTGGTTGGTCACGGGTGGACCTCCTGAAGAGTGGTGCCACTCGCAAAAGCTAGATCCACCACCCCCGAGCGTCAACACTTTGTTGAACGGTTGGTGGTTACGTTTTGGGACGGGCCCGTTCACCGGCCCTTTTGGTGTGCGATTCGCCAAGTGCGCCGGCTGTCACGGGTGGGACAGACTGGGCGGACCCGGCGGACGGCAGCCGTGGTCAACTGGTCTTGGCGCTGTCCTGCTGCCGGTTCAGATAGTTGTACACCGTGAACCGGCTGACGCCGAGGGCCGAGGCCACCGTCTCCACCCCGTGGCGGACGGTGAACGCGCCGCGCTCCTCCAGGAGGGCGACCACGCGCTGCTTCTCCCAGCGGTCCAGCTCGGCCAGCGGACGCCCGTCGAACTGGCGGGCCATGTCGGCCAGCAGGCGGTCCAGTGCGCTGCTGAGGTGCGGGAGGCGGACGGCCACGGCCGGTGCGCCCTCCCACTCCAGGACGACGTCGTCGGGACGGGCCTCGGCCATCTCGACCTGGGTCGCGCCGACGGCTTCCAGCAGCGGCTTTATCGCCGCGGCGAGCGGGTGCTCCAGGGCGTTGCTCACTGCGTACCCACTCCTTCCGGGCTCTCGCCCGCGTCCTTGTCCAGGACGCTGACCTGTACGGAGATCCGGGTGGCCCCGGCCTTCAGGGTCTCCCGCAGCAGCTCGGAGACGGCGGCGAGGACCTGCTCCGCCTCGCCCTCCGCGCCGGTGCCGAACGGGCCGACGGCGACGGCCAGGCCGGCCTCGTCCACCGCCCGCCGGGCGGCCGCCGCATGCTCCGGGAATGTGTCCAGCTCGAACGGTTCTGTCGTGAACTCCACCATCAATCGCACCCGCTCACTCTATCGAGCGGCGCCGTCGACGGGAGGGGTCCGGGAGGGCTTCCGGGGCGGGCGGGGCCGGGGTGGCTGTCGCTCCGGCGCCGCAGCGGGGCGGGTCGGCTGATCGGACGGTGCGGAAGTCCGGAGGGCCGGAGGTTTCGGCCGCTTCAACAAAATGTTGTGACGGTCTTGACACTCCGGAGCATCCCCGGACATGCTTCCACCAAGCAGAATCCCTCTTCCGGATCGTGGAAGTTGCGGATACGGAAGAGAGTGAGAGGTGATTGACGTGACTGCCGCTTCCAAGCACAGCTACACGGTCAACCTGTCGATCCTGTTCAGCGAGCTTCCGCTCCTGGAGCGCCCGGCCGCCGCCGCGGCCGCGGGCTTCACCGCCGCCGAGCTCTGGTGGCCCTTCGGCCTCGACCACGCTCCCGCCCGGGCCGAGCTGGACGGGCTCCGCAAGGCCTTCACCGACGCGGGTGTGCAGCTCACCGGCCTCAACTTCCTGGACGACCTCGCCACCGGGGTCTCCAAGGGCACCCTCTCGGTGCCGGCCGACAGCGAGCGGTTCCGGGAGAACGTCCCGGTGGCGGTCTCGCTCGCCGAGTCGCTGGGCACCAAGGCGCTCAACGCCCTCTACGGCAACCGGGTCGAGGGCGTGGATCCGGCGGAGCAGGACGAGCTCGCACTGGAGAACCTCACGCTGGCCGCCCGGGCCGCGCACTCCATCGGTGCGGTCCTGCTGATCGAGGCCCTCAACAAGCCCGAGGCGCCCGACTACGCGCTGCTCTCGGCGGCCGCCGCCGTGGAGGTCGTGGACAAGGTGAACGCGGCCACCGGCCTCGGCAACGCCAAGTTCCTCTGCGACTTCTACCACCTGGCCAGGAACGGCGAGGACCTGGCCGCGGTCATCGACGACTACGCCGACCGTTTCGGCCACGTGCAGATCGCCGACGATCCGGGCCGCAACGAGCCGGGCACCGGCGGGCTGGACTTCGAGGACCTCTTCACCCGGCTGACCGCCGCGGGCTACGGGCAGGCCGGCGGCTCCGCCGCGGCCGGCCGGATCGGACTGGAGTACCGCCCGTCCACCGGTGTCAGCGCCGACAGCTTCGAGTGGCTGCCCCGCGAGCTGCGCCCGTCCCACTGACCGCGCGCCACCGGGCGGGCCGGGCGGCCCCACGGATCGCACGGCCGGGCGCGCCACGCCCTCCCCACCCCCTCCACGTACGAAGGAACGCGAAGCGATGAGCCGCAAGATCGCCTTTATCGGCCTCGGCATCATGGGCAGCCCGATGGCTGCCAACCTGGTCAAGGCCGGCCACCACGTCACCGGCTTCAACCTCACCCAGCCCCCGATCGACGCCCTGGTGGCGGCCGGCGGCCACGGCGCCGGCAGCATCGCCGAAGCGGTGCGGGACGCCGAGGTGGTCATCACCATGGTTCCGGCCGACCCGCAGGTCGAGCAGGTCATCCTGGCCGAGGGCGGTGTGCTGGAGAACGTCGGGGCCGGCGCCCTCGTGATCGACATGTCCTCGATCACCCCGCAGACCTCGATCAAGGTGGAGGCCGCCGCCAAGGAGAAGGGCATCCGCACCCTGGACGCCCCGGTCTCCGGTGGTGAGGCCGGTGCCGTCGAGGCGGTGCTGTCCATCATGGTCGGCGGCGCGGCCTCGGACTTCGCCGAGGCGAAGCCGCTCTTCGACGCGCTCGGCACCACGGTCGTCCACGTCGGCCCGGCCGGTGCCGGCCAGACCGTGAAGGCCGCCAACCAGCTGATCGTGGCCGTCAACATCCAGGTCCTGGCCGAGGCCGTGGTCTTCCTGGAGAACGCGGGCGTCGACCTCGCCGCCGCGCTGGACGTGCTCGGCGGCGGCCTGGCCGGCTCGACGGTGCTGAACCGCAAGAAGGGCAACATGCTGAACCGCGAGTTCGCCCCCGGTTTCCGCATCGACCTGCACCACAAGGACATGGGCATCGTGACCGACGCGGCCCGTGCCGTCGGCGCGGCGCTGCCGGTGGGCGCGGTCGTCGCCCAGCTGGTCGCCTCGGCCCGCGCCAACGGCGACGGCTCGCTGGACCACTCGGCCCTGCTGCGCGGTGTCGAGCGGCTCTCGGGCCGCGAGGTCGGGTGACCGCGAGGCCGAGCAGCGGAGTGCTCCGTGCCGGGGGGGGGGGCGGGCGGGGCGCCCCCCCCCCCGCGCCCCCCCCCGCCCCCGACACCCCCCAGTGGGGTATAAAAAAAAGAAACAACCCACGAAAGGTA
>NZ_JBHJVK010000048.1:36745-68197 GCF_042264695.1 Kitasatospora sp. NPDC056138
CCGCGGTCGGTACGCCCTCAGGGGCGGGGGGGCGGGGCCCGGGGGGCGGGTGGGGGGGTGCCCCGCGGGCCCGCCCCGGGTGGGCCGCGGGGGGGGGGGGCGCCCCTGACGGTCCGCCCCCGGCACGGAGCACCCCTCGGCGCAGTACCCACAGACTCCTCCTGGTGGCGTGTACCTGTCCGGTCGTGCCCGCGCCGCCAGGAGGACAGTTCCGACCGGCAGGGAGGCCGGCTCATCCGCCTCCTGCCGGTCGCTCCAAGCCGGCGGCGCGCGCCACCCTCCCGGGGGCACTTCGGTCGTGCCTGCGCGCTCCGCCCGGCCCCCTCCTTCGCCGAGGGGAGCCTCTCGTACGTCGGAAGCGGGACGAGAGGAACGGCGGGGAGGGGGTTCTTCTCGACGGGCTCGGGCAGGTTCCACTGTTCAGGGGCTCGGGGAACGGTGACGGTGTCCCGCCGGTCGGGTGGCCGTTCACGGACAGGTGGCCGCGTCCGGGGACGCCCCCGCGGTTCCCCGGGCCCCCTGAACAGCGCAACAGTGTCAGTCACATGATCGGAAGAGAGGCCCACGTCATGCCCGCCACCCCCACTCAGGGCCATGTGGTCGTTGCTCCCGACAAGTTCAAGGGCACCCTGGAGGGTGCCGAGGTCGCCGCCAGGATCGCCGCCGGCATCCGGCGCGCCGCCCCCGGTGTCGAGGTCCGCGAACTGCCCGTCGCCGACGGCGGCGAGGGCACCCTGGCCGCCGCGCTGGCGGCCGGATTCACCCGGGTGCCCGCCAAGGTCGCCGGTCCGACCGGGCTCCCGGTGGACGCCGCCATCGCGGTCAGGGGCGACACCGCCGTGGTCGAGCTGGCGCAGTCCTCCGGTCTCGCCCGGCTCCCCGGCGGCCGTACCGCGCCGCTCGCGGCCGGCTCCTTCGGTGTCGGCCAGCTGATCGGCCGGGCGGTGGCGCTGGGCGCCAAGCGGGTCGTGGTCGGCCTCGGCGGCAGTGCCTGCACCGACGGCGGTGCCGGAATGGTCCAGGCGCTCGGCGTCAGCCTGCGCGACGGCGAGGGCACCGAGCTCGCCCCCGGCGGCGCGGCCCTGCGCAGGCTGGCCGCCGTCGACCTCGGTCCGCTCGCCGACGTGCTCCGGGGTGTCGAGGTCGTCGTCGCCTGCGACGTGGACAACCCGCTGCTCGGCCCGCGCGGCGCGACCGCCGTGTACGGCCCGCAGAAGGGTGCGGACGGCGAGGACCTGGTGGTCCTGGAGGCGGGTCTGACCCGCTGGGCGGACGTGCTCCGCGAGACCACCGGCCGGGACTTCCGCGACGCCCCCGGCGCCGGGGCCGCGGGCGGGGTCGGCTTCGCCGCCCTCGCGCTGCTCGGCGCCACCATGCGACCCGGCATCGAGCTTCTCCTCGAGTTGCTGGGTTTCGACGAGGCTGTGCGTGGGGCGCGTCTCGTCGTGACGGGCGAGGGCTGCCTGGACGCTCAGACGCTCCATGGCAAGGCTCCCGCCGGCGTTGCCGCGGCGGCCACCCGGGCGGGGGTTCGGGTGGCCGCTGTGGCAGGGCGGGTGGAGCTGGCGGAGGACGAGTGGCGCAAGGCCGGTTTCGTCTCCGCGATCGCCCTCACCGATCTGGCCGAACAGCCCGGCGACAGCATGACCAAGGCCGCCGAGCTGGCCGAGCTGGCGGGGCAGCGGCTGGCGGCCGGACTGCTGACCGGCTGACCCCGGCGCCTCGTAGCTTTCTCCATTGACGTTTTGTTGAAGGCGGGCCTAGGCTCCGAGCCATCGCAGCAGCCAGTCCGATGATCGGACTCGTCAACTGCCGTACCGGCACTGCCTGCCCGCTCTCAGCGACCCCCAGTCGTACTTTCCAGCACGGAGGTCCAGATGCCCCTCAGCGAGACGCCACCCGCCACCGTGGTGATCCGCTCCCGCCGTGTGGTCCTGCCGGACGGAGAGCGTCCCGCTGACGTGCTGATCCGGGACGGCCGGATCGAGCGGATCGCCGGGCACGGCGTGCTGCCGGCCGACGGCCGCACCCTGACCGACCTCGGCGAGACCGTTCTGCTGCCCGGCCTGGTCGACACCCACGTCCACGTGAACGAGCCCGGACGCACCGAGTGGGAGGGCTTCGCCACCGCCACCAGGGCCGCCGCGGCCGGCGGTGTCACCACGATCATTGACATGCCG
Source organism: Kitasatospora sp. NPDC056138 (assembly GCF_042264695.1). Lineage (NCBI taxonomy): Bacteria > Bacillati > Actinomycetota > Actinomycetes > Kitasatosporales > Streptomycetaceae > Kitasatospora > Kitasatospora sp. NPDC056138. The sequence goes on from NZ_JBHJVK010000048.1 coordinate 38,926, forward strand.
CTGAACTCCGTACCGCCCACCACCACGGTGGACGGCCTGGCGGCCAAGCGGAAGACCGCCGACGGGCAGGCCTGGGTCGACCTGGGCTTCTGGGGCGGGGCGGTCCCCGGCAACCTGGCCGACCTCGAACCGCTGCACCGGGCCGGGGTGTTCGGCTTCAAGAGCTTCCTCGCACCGTCCGGCGTGGACGAGTTCCCGCACGTCGAGCAGGCCGAGCTGGAGGCCGCCCTGGCCGAGCAGGCCAGGATCGGCGCGCTGGCCATCATCCACGCCGAGGACCCGGCCGTCCTGGCCGCCGCCCTGCAGCAACCGGGCGTCCACTACCGGGACTTCCTCGCCTCCCGGCCCGCCGACGCCGAAACCGCCGCGGTCGCACGGCTGCTGGACACCGCCCGGCGCACCGGTGCCCGGGTGCACGTCCTGCACGTCTCCTCCGCGGCCGTGCTGCCGCTGCTGCGCCAGGCCCGGGCGGACGGCGTCCACGTGACCGCCGAGACCTGCCCGCACTACCTCACCCTCGCGGCCGAGGAGGTCCCGGACGGCGACACCGCCTTCAAGTGCTGCCCGCCGATCCGCGACGAGTCCAACCGTGACCGGCTCTGGGAGGCCCTGGCGGACGGCGAGTTCATCGCGGTGGTCTCCGACCACTCGCCGTCCACGCCGGACCTCAAGGAGCTCCGGCGCTACGGCGGCAGCGGTGACTTCGCCGCTGCCTGGGGCGGCATCGCCTCCCTCCAGCTCGGCCTGCCGGCCGTCTGGACCGAGGCCCGCAAGCGCGGCCACGGCCTGGCGGACGTGGTCCGCTGGATGTCCGCCGGCCCCGCCTCGCTGGTCGGCCTGACCGGCACCAAGGGCGCCATCGCGGTCGGGAACGACGCCGACCTGGTCGCCTTCGACCCCGACGCCCGGTTCGCGGTGCAGGCCGAGGAACTGCACCACCGCAACCCGGTGACCCCGTACGTAGGCCGGACGCTCACCGGCGTGGTCCGCACGACCTGGCTGCGCGGCCGGGTCGTCGACGCGGCGGACGCGGCCGCCGAGCCGTTCGGCCGCCAGATCACCCGCAACTAGGAGCCTCGTGTTGAGCACCGTCAATCCCCCCAGCGCTCCCTTCACCGAGCTGGTCGACCTGGCCTCCCGCCGGCTGGGCGCGGGCATCGTCTCCACCAACGAGGACACCTTCGCGGACGCGGAGAACCTGCTGGTCGCGGCGCCCGCCGAGTTCCGTCCGCACACCTTCGGGCACAAGGGCCAGATCATGGACGGCTGGGAGAGCCGCCGTCGCCGCGGCGCCTCGGCCGGGCAGCCGCACCCCACCGACGAGGACCACGACTGGGCGATCGTCCGGCTGGGCGCGGCCGGGGTGATCCGCGGCGTGGTGGTCGACACCGCGCACTTCACCGGCAACTACCCCGAGTCGGGCTCGGTCCAGGGCGCCTCCGTCCCCGGCCACCCGTCCCCCGCCGAGGTCGAGGCCGCCGAGTGGGTGGACCTGGTACCCCGTACCCCGCTCCGGGGCGACACCGCCCACGAGTTCGAGGTCGCCGGCGAGCAGCGTTTCACCCACGTCCGCCTGAACATCTGGCCGGACGGCGGCGTGGCCAGGCTGCGGGTGCACGGCGAGGTCCGCCCCGACCCGCGCGACCTGGACGGGCTCACCTTCGACCTGGCCGCGCAGGAGTACGGCGGCGTCGCCGAGGCCGCCTCGGACCGCTACTTCTCCTCCCCGCACAACCTGAACGCTCCCGGTCGCGCCTCCGTCATGGGCGAGGGCTGGGAGACCCGGCGTCGGCGCGACAAGGCCAACGACTGGGTGCAGATCGCCCTGGCCGGGGGCGGCGAGGTCCTGGCCGCCGAGGTGGACACCACCCACTTCGTCGCCAACGCCCCCGGCTGGGCCGACCTGGTCGGTTACGACGCATCCGGGGGCGGAGATCCGGTTGCCGACGTCGACGGCTGGTTCGAGATCCTGCCCCGCACCCGCCTGCAGCCCGACACCCGGCACCGCTTCCGGTTCACCGCGGACCGTCCGGTCACCCACGTCCGGATCAACGTCTACCCCGACGGCGGCCTGGCCCGGCTGCGCCTCACCGGCAGGCTCACCGAGGCCGGCCGCGCCGCCCTCGCCCTGCGCTGGTTCAACGCGCTGCCGGCCGCCGAGGCCGAGGCCGCGCTCACCGAGGCCGGACTGGACGGGGCCGAGGCCGCCGCGCTGACCGCCGCCCGCCCACTCGCGGACGCCGCCGCGACCACCGCCGCCGTCGCTGCCCTGCAGCCGACCGACGGCCCCGACGGCGAGCAGTCCTCCCGCCGCCGCTCGGTCATCTGGCGCCTGCTCGGCGTCTGAACCCGCAACACCTCCGCACCGCCGCTACGTGAAGGACCCTCATGTCGAAGATCTTGACCACCGAGTCCGGCGCCCCGGTCGCCGACAACCAGAACTCCGCCTCGGCCGGTGAGTACGGCCCGCTGCTGATCCAGGACCAGCAGCTGCTGGAGAAGCTGGCCCGTTTCAACCGCGAGCGCATCCCGGAGCGCGTGGTGCACGCCCGCGGCTCCGGTGCGTACGGCTACTTCGAGGTGACCGACGAGGTCTCGCAGTTCACCAGGGCCGCCTTCCTGGCCGAGGTCGGCAAGCGCACCGAGGTCTTCCTGCGTTTCTCGACCGTGGCCGGGAACCTCGGCGCCGGCGACGCGGTCCGCGACCCGCGCGGTTTCGCGCTGAAGTTCTACACCGAGCAGGGAAACTACGACCTGGTCGGCAACAACACCCCGGTGTTCTTCATCAAGGACCCGCTGAAGTTCCCCGACTTCATCCACTCGCAGAAGCGCGACCCCTTCACCGGCATCACCGAGGCCGACAACGTCTGGGACTTCTGGGCGCACGCCCCCGAGGCCACCCACCAGATCACCTGGCTCTTCGGCGACCGCGGCATCCCGGCCTCGTACCGGCACATGAACGGCTACGGCTCGCACACCTACCAGTGGGTCAACGAGCAGGGCGACGCGTACTGGGTGAAGTACCACTTCAAGACCAACCAGGGGGTGCGCTCCCTGGACGGCGTCCAGGCGGCCGAGGTCGTCGGCGGGGACGCCGACAGCCACCAGCGCGACCTGCACCAGGCCATCGAGCGGGGCGTGTTCCCGTCCTGGACCCTGTACGTCCAGCTGATGCCGGTGGCCGAGGCGGCCGAGTACCGCTTTAACCCGTTCGACCTCACCAAGGTGTGGCCGCACGCCGACTACCCGCTGCAGAAGGTCGGCCGCCTGGTCCTCAACCGGAACCCGGAGAACGTCTTCGCCGAGGTCGAGCAGGCCGCCTTCTCGCCGAACAACTTCGTTCCCGGTATCGGTCCGTCCCCGGACAAGATGCTCCAGGGCCGCCTGTTCGCCTACGCGGACGCCCAGCGCTACCGCCTCGGCGTCAACCACACCCTGCTCGCGGTGAACGCCCCCAAGGCCACCGAGGCGAACAACCACGGCCGCGACGGCTTCTCGGCCGTCAACAAGTCCGGCCGCGGCAAGAACTACGAGCCCAACTCGTACGACGGTCCGCGCCAGACCGACGACGCCCTCGCCGCCCCGGTCGCCCTCTCCGGGTACACCGGCACCTACAGCACCCCGGCGCACACCAAGGACGACGACTTCTTCCAGGCCGGTGAGCTCTACCGGCTGATGTCGGACGGCGAGAAGGACCGGCTGATCGACAACCTGGCCGGCTTCCTCGCCCAGGTCTCCCGCGACGACGTGATCGAGAAGAACCTCGCCCACTTCCACGCGGCCGACGAGGAGTACGGTGCCCGCCTGGCGGCCGCGGTCGCCGGGCTCCGGGCCGGCGACGAGGGCTGAGGCCCGACCTGACCAACCCTCAACGGTCACCGGGGCCCGCACCCGGGTGACCACCGACGGGCCCCTTCCCCCGGGCAGTGGGGAGGGGCCCGTCCGGCATCCGCGGAAGCCGGTTGGACCGGGGGCCGCCGACGCCGCGCGTCCCGCCCGAGCGCGGGTGAACGACCGGTTGAACGAGCGGGTGAACAGCGGGCGGCATATGCCAGTCAAGGGGACCTGGCCCTGTACCGGCGAAATTCGCCTCGTCGTGGGGTCTGCCACGCCCGGCGTGGCTACGCTGGGGGGATCGCGGCAGGTCCGCGCGGATGGGTGGGATTGTCTGTGAAGGGGGCCTCATGTCGGCACGGAGCCGGGGCGACCGGACCACACTCGACCAGGGCGGCCCGAGTCCGTTCGGCGCGCTCCAACGGGCCCTGCGGCTGCTGGAGGCGGTCGACCGCCACGGCGGTGGCGTCACCCCCGCGGTCCTCGCCCGGGAGCTGTCGCTGCCCTTCGCCGCCGTCCAGGAGCTGGCCGAAGTCCTGGAACTGGAGGGCTACCTGACCAACCAGGAGGGCTGCTGGGTGCTCGGCGGCGCCTTCGCCCTGCTCGGCCAGGCGAACCGCAGGCAGCTGCTGCGCACCAGGCTGGACCGCACCCTGGCCGAACTGCGCGACGAACTCGGTGCCGCCGTCTACTTCGGCCGGTACCACGACGGCGAGTTGACGGTGGAGGCGGTGGCCTCCGCCGACTACGCCCCGCCGGTCGAGGAGTGGGTGGACTTCCGCGCCTCGGCGCACGCCAGTGCGCTGGGCAAGTGCCTGCTGAGCCAGCTCGACCACGACGCCCGCCGTGACCACCTGTCCCGGCACCCGGTCGCCCGGCTGACCGCGCGCACCGTCACCGACGCCGAGCAGTTGATGCACCGTCTGGAGCGCCAGCCCGCCACCGTCCCGGTGCTGGACATCCAGGAGTACGCCCTGGGCACCGTCTGCGCCGCCGTCCCGGTCACCGCGGGCAGCACGGTCGGCTGCCTGGCCACCTCGCTGCCGGTCTCCGACGTCCACCGCCTGCGTGCCGCGGCCGAACTCCTGGCCGAGCGGGCCGCCCCGCTGATGATCGCGATGGCGGTCTGACCGCGGCCGTCCGGTGCCGTCAGGACGGGCCGCCCCAGGACGAGAGGAAGACGGCACCCTGGAAGACGGTGTTGAGCACGGCGGCGATCACCAGGGCGTAGCGCAACCGCGGTGAGCTCCAGGGGGATCCGTTCGCTGCCATGGCTGTCCCTTTCCGGGCGGGTCGTCAGGCGGGCGGGGGCCCGCTCCTGCTGGGCGGCGCCGTCGCGGTCCCGGATGCCTGGCCGGTGCCCGCACCGGTGCCGGTGTCGGTTCCGGTGCCGGCGGCGAGGTGGTCGGTAGGGCGGTACGACACGTCGGGACTGCCTGGTCCGATGGAGCGTCAGGGAGTCCTCTGGGCAAGGTGCACGGCCGACACGCGAAGTCCTCCCCGGCCACGCCAGGATGGCAGCAGCCCCGATGGGCGTCAACTGGTGTGAATTGACTGTGCGTCGACAATTCATTTCAGCAAGCGCGACCATTCAGCCCGACGGCGTGGGCGGTTAGGCTGATGGACGCAGGCGGCCGGATCCGGGAGGTGGACCATGGGGGACGACGAGGTCAGGACGTCCTCGCTCGCCGAGAAGATCGACCGGCTCTTCGAAGTGGTCCGCCGGGCCGACCGGGAGCCGTACACCAATGAGGAAGTCGCGCGCGAGTGCCGCCGGTTGACCGGCGAGTCCTTCTCGACCACCTACCTCTGGCAGCTCCGCACCGGCCGGCGCGACAATCCGACGAAGCGGCACCTGGAGGCTCTTGCGCAGTTCTTCCAGGTCCCGGCAGCATACTTCTTCGACAACGCGGAGTCGGTGCAGATCGCCAGGGAGCTCCAACTCCTCGGCGCACTGCGCGATGTGGGAGTCCGTGACGTGGCACTTCGCGCGGTCAACCTGTCGGCCGAGGGGCTCGGCACGATCAGCGACATGATCGATGTGATCGCCCGTCGGGAGGCCGCCCGCCGGGACGACCGCCCGGACTGAGCGGACGGAGGGAGTTCAGGTGCGGTGGGGTCGGGTCCGGCTGAGCCTGCCGGGCGCGCGCGGCAGGGCCGCTGCGCGGGCGGCCGGGCCGCCGCCGTCACGGCCGGCCGGACCCGACCCGGACCGGCGCAGGGACGTCTGGCGCCGGTGCACCCGCATCGCCGACTCGCTGACCCTGCCCGACCCCTTCGACGCGGGCGCCTTCATCGCGGCCCTGGCCCGCGAGCGCGGGCGTCCGATCGAACTGCTGCCCGTCGCCTGGCAGCCCAGCACCCCCTGCGGCCTGCTGGTCACGGCCGACCAGGCCGACTACATCCTGTACTGCGCGGACACCAGCACCCTCCACCAGCAGCACATCCTGCTGCACGAGGCGGCGCACCTGCTCTGCGGCCACCAGGGCGGGACCGGGCAGCGCCCGCTCGCACTGACGCCGCACCTGTCACCGGAGTTGGTGCGCCGCGTCCTGGGCCGGACCGTCTACACCGAGCCCGAGGAGGAGGAGGCCGAGCTGCTGGCCTCACTGGTGCTGCACCGCCTCGCCTGGTCGGCTCCCGCCGCGCGCGGGCCGAGTGCCGAGCAGCTCCGCCTCGGTGCGGTCCTCGGCCTCACCGCGGACCGGGGCCCCCGCTCCGGCGCCGGGCGGGGCCGCAGTCGGGACGGCCGTGGCAGTTGACCTCGTCCACTACCTCGCCTCGGCCGTCGCGGCCGCGCTCTGGGCGGTCCTGCTCCTGCTGAACCGCGGCCGCACCCCGGATCCCGCGGTCCGCCACGGCAGGGCCTTCGCCTTCTGCCTGGCCGTGGCGATGGCGCTGCTCGCACCGTCGACCCTGGCGGAGCTGCACCGGCTGCGTCCGGACCTGGACTGGCCGATGCTGGCCGGGGACGAGATGCGCGGCGCCGCGGTCTACTGCCTGACCCGGTTCGCCTTCGCCCTGCGGCCGCCCGGCTCCGGCGCGCGCCCGGCCCGGATCCACCGCCGGGCCAGCGCGGTCGCCGCGCTCGGGGCCGTGCTGCTCTTCGCGGCGGCGGACGTCCGGGTGCACGGCGGCGCGGTGGTGGTCGCCGGGCCGGGGCGGCCGGCCATGGCGGGGTACAACCTGCTCGCGACCGTGTACACCACGGGATCGATGGCGGTCTTCGTGGTCCTGATGGGCCGGCGCTCCAGGGACTGCGCACAGCCGCTGCTCCGGCTCGGCCTGCGCCTGATCGTCCTCAGCGGCTTGGTCGGAGTCCTCTGGTGCGCCTGGGGGCTCGACGACGTGTCGGACGTGCTGACGGCCGGATCGCAGTCCGAGGGGGAGGACACGCTCTCCGCCGTGCTGGGCATCGCCACCACCGCGCCGGCGGTGGCCGGGGCGACCGTCAGCCTCTGGGGCGGCGGCCTGGTGGCGCTCGGGCAGCGGCTGTACTCCTACCGCTGCCACCGCCGCCTCGAACCGCTGTGGAGCGCCCTCCACGAGGCGCTGCCGGAGATCGCCCTCGACCCGGCGGGCCGCGGGCCGCTCGGTCTGCCGCACGGTGCCAGGTTCGCGCTGTACCGCAGGGTGATCGAGATCCATGACGCCCGGCTCGCGCTGCGCCCGTACCGGCACCCCGACGCCGCCGCCTGGGCCCGCGAGCTCGATCCCGACTGCCGCCCGGAGACCGTCGAGGCGGCGGCCATCGCGGCGGCCGTCGAGTTGGTCCGCGCGGGGCGGCGGCTCGCGGCCTGGACGGCCGCCGGGGCGGGTGCTCCGGCGGCCGGGGCCACCGCCGCGTCGGAGACGGACTGGCTGGTCCGGGTCGCCCGCGCCTACCGGTCCGCCCCCGTGGTGGCGGCCGTGCGCGACCGGGTCCGCGCGGAGCTCGGCACCCCCGCCCGGTGAGCGCTCCGGGCGGCCACCGGCGTACCACCGGGGCGCCCGGGCGTACGGACCGGAAGCTTATTAGACGTGATGTCGATAAGAATGCCCGAAACCCTTGTAGGGCGCTCTACTCGCGGGTAGGTTGCCGGTAACCACCGCGCCACCCGCAGGTCAGGAGGCTCCCATGCCCCGCCCCACCGCGCCCTCCACCGCCCCGCCCGCCGTGCACGACAGCCTGGTGCTCGAACCCAGGGACGTCCGGTTCGACTGGTCGCAGCTGCCGTTGCACTGGATCCCCGACGAGCCGATGGCCACCCACACCATCAACGTGCTGCACCTGCTGCTGCCCGAGGGCGAGCGCTGGTTCATCCGGGTCTTCAAGGACGCGCTGCCGATGATCAGGGACGAGCAGCTGCGCGAGGAGGTGCTCGGTTTCATCGGGCAGGAGTCGATCCACGCCGAGGCCCACCAGGAGGTCCTCGACCACCTGCTCACCCAGGGCCTCGACCCGCGCCCCTACGTCCGCCAGGTCAACTGGCTGTTCCACCGCGTCCTGGGCGAGAAGACCGGACTGACGGCCCGCCAGCGCCGCGAGAACACCATCGAGCGGGTCGCCTTCGTCGCCGCGATCGAGCACTTCACCGCCTTCCTCGGCAACTGGGCGCTCAACTCGCCCGGGCTGGACCGGGCCGAGGCGGACCCGACCATGCTGGACCTGCTGCGCTGGCACGGTGCCGAGGAGGTCGAGCACCGCAGCGTCGCCTTCGACCTGATGGGCCACCTCGACCCGGGCTACCTGCGGCGGGTCCGGGGCATGGCGGTGGCCGGACCGCTGCTGGTCCACCTCTGGGTACGCGGGGTCCGCTTCCTGCTGGCCGCCGACCCCGTCCTCCAGGGGCGGATCCGGCCCACCTGGCGCGAGGCCGGGCTGAACTCCCGGCGCGGCCTGCTGCCCGACCCGGTGCGGTCGATCCGCTCCGGCCTGCGCTACCTGCGGCCCGGCTACCACCCCACCCAGGAGGGCTCCTCCAGCCAGGCCCTCGGCTACCTCGCCGCCTCCCCGGCCGCCCGCAGAGCCGCCACGCGCTGAACGCCCCAGCCGGGGCGGGACGTTGCCCGGTCGTCCGAGCGCGTCCGTGTGGGGTGTCTGACGAGTTCCCCGCGCCGCTGGAACGCCTGCGCCCCTGATGAGTTGTCGCCGATCTGCCCGTCTGCCCACCTCGACCCGGAGCCGCCCGGATGGACCTCAGCACACCGCCACCCGACCTCTACGGCCGCCCGTGGCCGGACCGCTTCATCCAGCGGATCACCGCCTTCGGCGACCGCTACACCCCCGCGATGGGCGGTCCGCTGCTCCGCCGGAGCCCCCGCCGCGCCGGGCCCCGTCCCACCCCGCCGCTCCAACTGGTCGTCACCCGGCACGAGACGATCGCCACCGGGGTGGTCGAACTGCACCTCGCCGACCCCTCCGGCGCCCCGCTGCCCGGCTGGCAGCCCGGCGCCCGGCTGCTGCTCACCCTCCCCTCCGGTCGCGAGCGGCACTACTCCCTCTGCGGGGACCCGGCCGAGGCCCGCGTGTACCGGATCGCGGTCCGCAGGATTCCGGACGGTGGCGGCGGCTCGGTCGAGATCCACGACGAACTGCACGCCGGTGCCCGCCTGACGGCCCGTCGCCCGCGCAACGGCTTCGCCTTCTGCGCCGAGCCCGCCGTGCTGTTCCTGGCCGGCGGCATCGGGATCACCCCGCTGCTCCCGATGGCCCGCGAGGCCGCCCGGCGGGGCCTCGACTGGCGGTTGGTCCACACCGGCCGCAGCGCCGACGCCATGCCGTTCGCGGACGAGCTGCACGCCCTCGGACCGCGCCGGGTCACCGTGCTCACCGACGAGCGGCACGGAGTCCCCACGGCGGAGGCCCTGCTCGCCCACGCCCCGGCCCGCGCCGCCGTCTACTGCTGCGGCCCCGCGCCGATGCTCGCCGCGGTGCAGCGGGCACTCGACGCCTCGCCCGCGCGGTCCCTGCACTTCGAGCGCTTCGGCGCCGCACCCGTCGTGGACGGCAGGCCCTTCACCGTCCGGCTCGGCGCCGAGGGGCCCGAACTGTCCGTCCCCGCCGACCGATCGGCGCTCGACGTGGTCCGCGAGGTCCGTCCCGAACTGCCGTACTCCTGCCACCAGGGCTTCTGCGGCACCTGCCGGGTGCAGCTGCTCTCCGGTGCACCCGACCACCGCGACCGCCGCCTCACCGAGGAGGAGCGTGCCGCCGGTGCCCTGCTGCCCTGCGTCTCCCGAGCCGCCGAGGGCGAGACACTCGTCCTCGATCTGTGAGGAGTCCGACGATGCCGCGTTTCCCCTTCGACGACCGTGACCTGGACCGCTTCCGGGAGACCCAGCAGCTCGCGTACCACTGCGCCGAGCAGGTGGCCGCCTGGATCGAGCCCGGGGTCACGGAGCGCCAGGCCACCGCCAAGCTGCGCCGCTGCCTGGTCGCGGCGGGCGTCCAGGACTTCTTCCACGTCCCGTTCGCCTGGTTCGGCGACCGTACGGCCTTCCGGCACTTCCACACCCCGCTGCAGTTCTTCGCCGGCAACCGCCGACTGGCCGAGGGCATGCCCTACGTCCTCGACTGCGCCCCGGTCGTGGACGGTTACACCGCCGACATCGGCTACGGCGGCAAGGTCGGCGACAACCCGATCTGGGACCGGCTCGCCGCCGACCTCCAGGTCTACCGGGAGCTGATCCTGCGCGAGGTGCGGGCCCGCCGGCCGCTCGACGAGGTCTACGCCGCCGTGGACGCCCAGATCGCCGCGCACGGCTACGACAACCGCCACCGGGTCTACCCGGGCCGGGTGATCGGCCACCGGGTGACCAGGACGAGTGCGCGCGGCCCGGCCGGGGTGAACGTCCTCGGCTTCGGCGTACGCACCCTGCAGACCCTCGGCCGGGAGCTCATCAGCGAGCGCCTGCACGGCCGTTCACCGCTCTGGGCGGACGGTCGCTCCTCCCGGCACGCCCCGACCCCCGGGCTGTGGGCGGTGGAACCGCACATCGGCTTCCGCGAGGTGGGCATCAAGTTCGAGGAGCTGCTGGTGGTCACCGAGGACGACGCCCACTGGCTCGACGACGACCTGCCGCACGTACGCCGGTGGACCCGGCAGAAGGAGACCACCTGATGAGGAACCGCCGGATTCGCGGGGCCGCCCCTTCGGCGCGGCCGCACCCGCAGCCGTCCTCCCCGGCGCCGGAGCGCCGCCGCACCGTCCACTCCGGTGGCCTCCCGCTGGCCGTCTTCGAGCAGGGCGACCCGGCCGACCCCACCGTGATCCTGGTCCACGGCTACCCGGACACCCACGTGGTCTGGGACGATATCGCCGCCGAGCTGGCCGCCGACCACCACGTCGTCCGCTACGACGTCCGGGGCGCGGGGGAGTCTGGGGTGCCGGCCTCCCGCACCGGGTACCGGCTGGAACTGCTCGGCGCGGACCTGTTCGCGGTCGCCGACGCCGTCAGCCCGGACGCGCCCGTGCACGTGGTGGCGCACGACTGGGGCTCGGTGCAGTCCTGGGAGGCCGTCACCGCACCCGGCGCCGAACAGCGGATCGCCTCCTACACCACCATGTCCGGGCCCTCGCTCGACCACCTGGGCCACTGGATCCGCCACCGGATGCGCCGGCCCACGCCCCGGCACGTCGGGCAACTCCTGGTCCAGGGTGCCCACTCCTGGTACATCACCGCCTTCCACCTGCCCTTCCTCGCCCCCGCGACCTGGCGGCTGTGGCTGGCCCGCGCCTGGCCGAGGGTGCTGCGCGACCTGGAGGAGGTCACCGAGCGCCCCGGCCACCCGCAGGCCACGCTCAAGCAGGACGCGGTGCGCGGTATCGAGCTGTACCGGGCCAACATGCGGCCCACCCTGCGCAACCCGCGCGAGCGGCCCACCGAGGTGCCCGTCCAGCTCGTCACCCTGGCCCGCGACCACTACGTCAAGGAGTTCCTCTCCGAGGGGCTGGAGCGCTGGGTGCCCAGGCTCACCCGCCGGACCGTCAACGCCACCCACTGGTCCGCACTGCTCGAACAGGGGCCCGTGGTGGCCGGGTTGGTCCGCGACTTCGTCGCCCGCACCGCTGCCGGGGAGGTCCGTGGCCTGCCGGACGACGGCCGGTTGGTGGTGATCACCGGCGCGGGCAGCGGCATCGGCCGCGCCACCGCGCTCGCCTTCGCCGAACAGGGCGCCGCCCTCGCGCTCGCCGACCTCGACCTGTCCTCCGCCGAACGCACCGCGGAACTCTGCGAGTTGGTCGGCGGGCGGGCCACCGCCTACCGGCTCGACGTCAGTGACGGCGCTGCCGTGGACGCCTTCGCCCAGCAGGTGGCGGCCGAACACGGGGTACCGGACGTGGTGGTCAACAACGCCGGCATCGGCCACTCCGGGACCTTCCTGCAGACCACCGAGAAGGAGTGGCAGCGCGTCCTGGACGTCAACCTCTGGGGCGTCATCCACGGCTGCCGGGCCTTCGGCACCCTGATGACCGAGCGCGGCCGGGGCGGCCACATCGTCAACCTCGCCTCGGCCGCCGCCTACCTGCCGTCCAAGGTGCTCGCCGCGTACGCCACCAGCAAGGCCGCCGTGCTGATGCTCTCCGAGTGCCTCGGCGCCGAACTGGCCCCGCACGGCATCCGGGTCTCCGCCATCTGCCCCGGCATCGTCAACACCAACATCACCCGCACGTCCACCTTCTCCGGCCTCACCCCGGCCGAGCAGGCCGCGAAGCAGGAGCGGGTCTCCCGGATGTACGCCCGCCGGGGCTTCCCGCCCGAGAAGGTCGCCGCCGAGATCCTCCGCGCGGTCCGCACCGGCAAGCCGGTCGTCCCGGTCACCTTCGAGGCCAAGGCCGCCCGGCTGCTCGGCCGTCTCTCCCCCGCCCTGCTCCGCCGTGCCGCCCGGCTGGACGTGGGCTGACGCGGCCTTCGACTGAGCGACCCCGCCGCCACCCGCCCGGATCCGCCGCCACCCGCCCGGACGCCTCGCCGACGGCCGGGCGTCCGGCGTGCCCGCAGGCGGCCCGGAGCTCTTGACTGCCCCGCACCCGAAGCGCAACCTGTACGTATACGAGATATATGTCCCGTGTATCTTTATCCGCCACGTTTCGACCGTTATCGGAGTCCGTGATCCAACGTTGGAGCGATCATGTCGCGCACCCACTACGTGGCCCTTCCGGACAGCGACCGCGTTCCGCGCCGCGGGGCGCGGGTCATCGGACCGGTCAACCCACGCACACCACTCACCGTCACCCTCTACCTGCGGCGTGACCCCAACGCGCCCCAGCCGGTGGACCCCTACGAGCTGGCCCTCGTACCGCCGACCCGCCGGACGGTGCCCGACGACACCGCCTACGCCGAAGCCCACCCAGGGGTGGACGCCGACCTCGAGGCCGTCGAGGAGTTCGCCGGCGCGCACAACCTCACGGTGGGCACACCCAACCGGCTGGCCCGCAGCATCCAGCTGACCGGCGCCACGGCCGATGTCGCCAACGCCTTCCAGGTCACCCTGGCCCGCTACCGCTACCAGGGGCGCGACCGGAGCTGGCAGAGCTACCGCGGCCGGGAGGGCGCGATCTACCTGCCCTCGGAGCTGGACGGCATCGTCACCGCCGTGGTGGGCCTCGACGACCGGCCGGTCGGCACCAACCTGTTGATCCGCCGCGCAGCCGACGGGCACGTCCCGCTGGCGGCCCACGTCCAGCCCGCCGTACCCGCGGGCGCCTTCCTCCCGCCCATGCTCAACGCCCCCTACGGCTACCCGGACGGCACCGACGGCTCCGGCCAGTGCATCGCCGTCCTCGCCTTCAACGGCGAGACCTCGCCGGGCACCCCGTCCGGCGGCTTCCGGCTCGACGCGCTGAAGCGCTACTTCGTCGACGTCCTCGGGCAGCAGATGCCGGACATCAGCACCGTGGTCGTGCCGAACGTCGGCAGCCCGGGGAACGACCCGGGCCGGGACGACCGGGACGCGGACCCGCTGGACGCCACCGGTGAGATCATGCTCGACCTCGCGGTGGTCGGCGCACTCGCGCCCAAGGCGAAGATCGTCGTCTACTTCAGCAAGTTCTCCGAACAGGGCTGGACGGACGTGATCAGCACCGTCGTCACCGACACCGCCAACCGGCCCGATGTGATCTCCAACAGCTACGGCTTCGCCGAGGACGCCGCTGGAGGCTTCGGCCTCACCCGGATGGCGATCAACAGGATCGACCGGACCCTGGCGAACGCGGCCGGCCGGAACGTCAGCATCTGCTGCGCCTCCGGTGACGACGGCTCCCGCGACCAGATCGGGGACGAGCGGGCGCACGCCGATTTCCCCTCCTGCAGCCCGCACGTGCTCGGTGTCGGCGGGACCAGGCTCATCGCCGAGGACGGTGTCGTCACGGCCGAGTCCGTCTGGGACGACGGACCGGGCAGCCGCACCGGTGGCGGCGTCAGCATGCTCTTCCCGGTGCCGCCGTTCCAGGCCGGGATCGATCTGCCGTCGGTCAACCCGCCGTTCGGCACCGGCCGCATCGTGCCCGACGTGTCCGCGCTAGCGGACCCCGTCACCGGTGTGATGATCATGAGCGTCGACGGGAAGACGCTCGTCAGGGTCGGCGGGACGAGTGCCGCGGCCCCGATGTGGGCGGCCCTGCTCGCCCGGATCAACCAGGGCCTCGGCGCCCCGGTGGGCTTCCTCAACCCGCTCCTCTACCGGAACTTCTCGCAGGGTGTGCTGCGCGACATCACGACGGGCAGCAACGGTGCCTTCGCCTCCGGGCCCGGCTTCGACGCCTGCACCGGCCTCGGCAGCCCCGGCGGGCGGCAGCTGCTGGCGGGCCTCAAGGCCCTGTGATCCACCCGCCCGCGGGGGTGGCCCGGAAGGGAAGCGCCGCGCCGCCCCCGCTCCGCCGGATCCGGCCCGCGAATCCTCCGCCGGGCCGTGGACGGCAAGGGGCGCGCGTACCAAGGGTGCGCGCGCCCGCCTACGCGGCGTGCGGCCGGGGCTTGGTCCGCCGACTGCCGTCGGTGTGCGTCAGGTCGTGGTGGATGGGGCCGTGGCCGGTGGAGAGCGGGAGGCAGCTGCCGCCCCGGCGGTGGGCGACGATCTCGGCGGCGACCGAGACGGCGGTCTCCTCGGGGGTGCGGGCACCGAGGTCCAGACCGATCGGGGAGCGCAGCCGGCCGATCTCGGCCTCGGTGAGGCCGACCTCGCGGAGCTTCGCGTTGCGGTCGCGGTGGGTCCGGCGCGAGCCCATCGCGCCGACGTAGCCGACCGGCAGCCGCAGGGCGCGTTCCAGCAGCGGGATGTCGAACTTGGCGTCGTGGGTGAGGACGCACAGCACGGTGCGGCCGTCGATCTTCTCCAGCTGCGAGTCCAGGTAGCGGTGCGGCCAATCGACCACGACCTCGTCGGCGTCCGGGAACCGGCGCCTGGTGGCGAAGACCGGCCGGGCGTCGCAGACGGTCACGTGGTAGCCGAGGAACCGGCCGATCCGGACCACCGCCGCGGCGAAGTCGATCGCACCGAAGACGATCATCCGGGGTGCCGGGACGTAGGACTCGACGAAGAAGGTGACGGTGCCCTGCTCCTCCTCGTCGCAGGGACGGCCGTCCAGGGCGAGGACGACCCGGCCGGTGCGTCCGGCGTCCAGCATGGCCCTGGCCTCGGCCACCACGGCGCGTTCCAGCGCGGCGGTGGTCGAGGGGGCGGGGGAGAGCGAGCCGTGGTGGGTGTCGGCGGTGACGGCGACGGTGGCGCCGAGCAGCGCGGCGGGCCCGTCGATCACCCGGGCGAGCGAGACGGGGGTGCCGGAGGCGACGTAGGTGATCCCGGCGTCCAGTGCGGCGTCGGCGCCGGGGGTGATCGGCTGGACGAAGACGTCCAGCACGCCGCCGCAGGTCAGGCCGACCGCGAAGGCGTCCTCGTCGCTGTAGCCGAAGCGTTCGAGAACCGGCTCGCCGGAGGCGATGGCCTGTTGGCACAGCTCGTACACCGCACCCTCGACACAGCCGCCGGAGACCGAGCCGATCGCCTCGCCGGAGGCGTCCACGGCGAGTGCGGCCCCCGGGTCGCGCGGTGCGCTGCCGGAGACGCCGACCACGGTGGCGACGGCGAAGGAGCGCCCGGATGCGTGCCAGCTCTGCAGCTGCTCGGCGATGTCCTGCATGTCGGGGGCTCCTCACACGGGTCGGGGATGGGGATCGCCGTGGTGCGGGAGCCTCGGCCCCCGCACCACGACGGGTGGTGCTAGTGGACGCCCAGCCAGGACTTGATCGGGCTGAGCGCGAAGTACACCACGAAGACGGCGGTCAGGACCCACATCAGCGGGCCGGGCTCGCGCCACTTGCCGGTGCCGGCCTTGATGACCGTGTACGAGACGACACCGGCCGCCACACCGGCGGTGATGTTGTACGTGAAGGGCATCAGGACGCAGGTGAGGAAGGCCGGGATGGCGACCTCGCGGTCGGCCCAGTCGATGTGCCTGGCCTGACTCATCATCATCGAGCCGATCACGACCAGGGCGGCGGAGGCGACCTCGACCGGGACGATGCCGGCCAGCGGGGAGAAGAACAGCATCAGGGCGAAGAACGCACCGGTGACCACGGAGGCCATCCCGGTGCGGGCCCCGTCACCGACACCGGTGGCGGACTCGACGAAGACCGTCTGGCCGGAGGCACCGGCCACACCGCCGATGGCGCCGCCGGCACCGTCGATGAACAGCGCCTTGGACAGACCGGGCATCCGGCCCTGCTTGTCGGCGAGCCCCGCCTCGGTACCGACACCGATGATGGTGGCCATCGCGTCGAAGAAGCCGGCCAGGACCAGGGTGAAGACCGCGACGGTCGCGCTGATCGCGCCCATGCCGCTGCTGCCGAAGGCGCCGAACAGGTCGAGGTGGCCGAAGAGCCCGAAGTCGGGCGTGGAGACCGGGCTGCCCGGCCAGGTCGGGACGGAGCTGCTCCAGGTCTTCGCCGGGAGGTCGGCGACCGCGTTCACGACGAACGCGACCACGGTGCCGCCGGCGATCCCGATCAGGATGGCGCCGCGGACCTTGCGGGCCAGCAGGACGAAGATCGTCAGCAGCGTGAGCGAGAAGATCAGGACCGGCCAGCCGGACAGCTCGCTGTTGGGGCCGAGCGACACCGGCGGTCCGAACGGGTCCGGACCGTGGTGCACGAAGCCGGCCTTGAACAGGCCGATCAGGGTGACGAACAGGCCGATGCCGATGGTGATCGCGTGCTTGAGCGGCAGCGGGATGCCGTTCATGATCTTCTCGCGCAGGCCGGAGACCACCAGCAGCACGATCAGCAGGCCGTAGATCACACACAAGCCCATGGCCTGGGGCCAGGTGGTGTGCGGGGCGACCATCGCGGAGAGCGCGCTGGACACCGAGAGCCCGGCGGCGACGGCCAGCGGTACGTTGCCGACCACGCCCATCAGGATGGTGGTGACCGCGGCGGCGAGAGCGGTCGCGGTGGTCAGCTGCGCGTGGTCCATGTGGGCGCCGGTCTTGTCGGCGCCGCCCAGCAGGATCGGGTTGAGCAGGATGATGTAGGCCATCGCCATGAACGTGGTGAGGCCACCGCGGAGCTCGTTGCCGAAGGTCGAGCCGCGTGCGGAGATCTTGAAGTAGGCGTCCAGCGCGTTCTTCGGCGGGGGTGCCACTGACGACGTGAGGGAGTCGTCGGTGGCGGGTCTGTCGTCTTCAGTGGTGCCGGTCTCCGTGGGGATCCGGGTCATGTCCACTCCCAAGTGTCATAGGGGGTTGGGGTGGGCGAGCCGACCTGACTGCCAGTTGAGGGTCTGGCGCAGGGGGACTGCTCGACTCACGAGGGCACTCAGCGGTGCCTGCGGTGCGAGGGTGGTGCGCACCGCTGCAGAACCCCGGCGTGGGAGAGGCAGCGGATAAGGGGTGTGGCGGGCATTGCGTGTTCCTGGCGGGATGGGTGGTGCACCCCCGGGGCGGCGGGGAAGACGGTCGCCGCCCCGGGGAGGTCTGTCGTCAGAGCGTGTCGGTCAGGTGCTCCGGGCGGACCGGGATCCGGTTGAGCGCCAGACCGGTCGCGGCGCGGATGGCGGCGACGATGGACGGCGTGGCGGAGACGGTGGGGGCCTCGCCGACGCCGCGCAGCCCGTACGGGGCGTGCGGGTCCGGGCGCTCCAGGACGTCCACCGGGATCGGCGGGGTGTCCAGGATGGTGGGGATCAGGTAGTCGGTGAAGGAGGCGTTGCGCACCTTCCCGTCCTTGACGATGATCTCCTCCATCACGGCCAGGCCGAGGGCCTGGGTGCAGCCGCCCTGGATCTGGCCGATCACCGAGAGCGGGTTGAGCGCCTTGCCGACGTCCTGGGCGGCGGTCAGCTCGACCACCTTCACCAGGCCGAGCTCCACGTCCACGTCGACCACCGCGCGGTTGGCGCAGAAGGTGTACTGGACGTGGCCGAAGCCCTGCCCGGTCTCCTTGTCGAACGGCACGGTCGGCCGGTGGTGGTGCTCACGGGTGAGGTCGATCGCCTCGTCACCGAGCAGGTCGACGACGGAGATCAGCGGGCCCTGGGACTCCGAGACCACCTTGCCGCCGATCAGCGTCAGGTCGCTCTGGGTCCAGCCGTAGCGGCGGCGGCCCTTGTCGATCACGGCCTGCTTGACCGCCTCGGCGGCCAGCTTCACCGCGCCACCGGTCATGTAGGTCTGGCGCGAGGCGGAGGTGGAACCGGCCGAGCCGACCTCGGTGTTGGCCGGGTGGATGGTGACCTGCTCGACGCCGAGCTCGGTGCGCACGATCTGGGCGTGCACGGTGACGCCGCCCTGGCCGACCTCGGCCATCGCGGTGTGCACCATGGCGACCGGCTCGCCGCCGATGACCTCGATCCGCACCCGGGCGGTGGAGTAGTCGTCGAAGCCCTCGGAGAAGCCGACGTTCTTGATGCCGACCGAGTAGCCGACGCCGCGGACGATGCCCTCACCGTGCGAGGTGTTGGACAGCGCGCCCGGGAGCTGCCGGATGTCGAGGTCGTCGAGGTCCAGCGGCGGCGGCAGCGGCATGTCCTTGACCCGCTGCAGCAGCTCGGCGACCGGGGCCGGCGAGTCGATCTGCTGACCGGTGGGCATGTAGTCGCCCTCGGCCATCGCGTTCAGCTGACGCAGCTCGACCGGGTCCATGCCGAGGGCGGCGGCCAGCTTGTCCATCTGCGACTCGTAGGCGAAGGCCGCCTGCACCGCGCCGAAGCCGCGCATGGCGCCGCAGGACGGGTTGTTGCTGTAGAGGGCGATGGCCTCCATCCGCACGTTCGGGATGACGTACGGGCCGTGGCCCAGCGAGGCCGCGTTGCCGACGACGGCGGGGGAGGCGGAGGCGTACGCGCCGCCGTCCAGCACGATCCGGGCGTCGGCGAAGACCAGCTTGCCGTCGCGGGTGGCGCCGTGCTCGTAGGTCATCTTCGCCGGGTGGCGGTGCACGTGGCCGAAGAAGGACTCGTCACGGGAGTAGACGATCTTGACCGGCTTGCCGGTGTGCTGGGCCAGCAGGCAGGCGTGGATCTGCATCGACAGGTCCTCGCGGCCGCCGAAGGCGCCGCCGACCCCGGCGAGGGTGAGGCGGACCTTCTCCTCCGGCAGGGCGAGCACGGGAGCCATCTGCTGGCGGTCCACGTGCAGCCACTGGGTGGCGATGTAGAGGTCGATGCCGCCGTCCTCGGCGGGCACCGCGAGGCCGGACTCCGGGCCGAGGAAGGCCTGGTCCTGCATGCCGACCTCGTAGTCGGACTTGACGATCACGTCGGCCAGGGCGCGGATCTCGTCGGTGACGCCGCCGCCGGAGACCAGCTTCTGCGAGTGCACGATGTTGCCGGAGCCGTGCGACTTGTACTCGTGCGGCTCGTGCACGTAGCCGTGCACCTCGGGGTTGAGGCACTGCTCCTCGGTGACGATCGGGGTGAGCACCCGGTACTCGACCTTGATCTTCTTCACCGCGCGGCGGGCCGTCTCCGGGTGGTCCGCCGCGACCAGCGCGATGGCCTCACCGTGGTAGCGGACCTTGTCGATGGCCAGGGCCGGCTGGTCCTGGATCTCCAGGCCGTAGAACTTGGAGCCCGGGATGTCGTCGTGGGTCAGCACCGCGTAGACGCCGGGGACCTTGAGCGCCTCGGAGATGTCCACCGAGAGGATGTCGGCCCGGGGGTGCGGCGAGCGCAGCGCCGTGCCCCAGAGCATGTCCTCGTGCCACATGTCGGACGAGTACGCGAACTCGCCCTTGACCTTCAGCGTGCCGTCGGGGCGCAGCGGCGAGCCGCCGATCCCGTCCTTGCTGGCCTGCCGGATGTCCTGCAGGTTCTTCTGCCCCTGGATGGTGCGGGTGCCGGTCCCTGCCGCCCTCGCCTCGCCCGTGCCGTGGCCCTGCCGAGCGCCGTGCCGGACGGTCCGCTCACTTCGCTCGTTCATTCGGAGGCCGCCTTAGCGCACTTGCGGGCGGAAGCGAGCCGCACCGCGTCCATGATCTTCTCGTAGCCGGTGCAGCGGCACAGGTTGCCCGACAGCGCCTCGCGGATGTCGGAGTCGCTCGGCTGGGCGTCCGTCTCCAGCAGCGCGTCGGTCTGCACCAGCAGCCCGGGGGTGCAGAAGCCGCACTGCACCGCGCCGGCGTCGATGAACGCCTGCTGGACCAGGCCCAGCTCGCCGTTCTCCTCGGCCAGGCCCTCGACGGTGCGGACCTCGCGGTCCTGCACCTGGCCGGCCGCGACCAGGCACGAGCAGACCGGGGTGCCGTCCAGGTAGACCGTGCAGGAGCCGCACTCGCCCTGCTCACAGGCGTTCTTCGAGCCCGGCAGGCCGACCCGCTCGCGCAGCACGTACAGGAGGCTCTCGCCCTCCCAGACGTCGTCGGCCTCCACCGGCTTGCCGTTGGCGGTGAAAGTGACCCTCATGCCGCGCTCCTGATCTGCTTGCTGTAGTCGTTCCACGTCCAGGTGAGGGTGCGGCGGGCCATCACGGCCAGCGCGTGCCGCCGGTAGTCGGCGGTGCCCCGGACGTCGTCGATCGGGGACGCCGCGGCCTTGACCAGCTCGCCGAACTTCTGGATCACCTCGGTGCCGAGCAGGTCGCCGGACTCCCACAGCCCGCGCTCGGCGAGCACGCCCTGCAGGTACTGCTCGGCCTCGACGGCGCGGCGCGGCGTGGGGGCGGCCGAGCCGATACCGGTGCCGACCGTGCCGTTCCTGGGGTGCAGCGCGAAGCCGAAGGCGCAGACCGCGATGACCATCGCGTTGCGGGTGCCGATCTTCGAGAACTGCTGCGGGCCGTCCGCGACCGGGATGTGCACCGCGCGGATCAGCTCGTCCTGCTCCATCGAGTTGCGCTTCACCCCGACGTAGAAGTCGTCGATGGCGATCATCCGGGTGCCGCGGACCGAGGCGACCTCGACGAACACGTCACGTCCGGCGGCGAGCAGCGCGGGGTGCGAGTCGCCGGCGGGCGAGGCCGCGCCGAGGTTGCCGCCGACACCGCCACGGTTGCGGATCTGCGGGGATCCGACGGTGTGCGCCGCCAGCGCGAGGCCGGGGAGGGGACCGGACAGCTCGTTGATGATCCGGGAGTACGGAACGGAGGCGCCGAGCCTCACCACGTCGCCGTCGATCGACCACTCGGTGAGCTCGGTGATGCGGTTCAGGTCGAGAATCGCGGATGGCCGGTGCACGTCGAAGTTCATCTCGACCATCACGTCCGTACCACCCGAGATGGGCAGCGCGGTCGGGTACTCAGCCTTCGCCGCGAGCGCCTCGTCCCAGGTAGCGGGCCGAAGGAACTCCATGCGGGTGTCTCCTCAAGTCGTCGCCAGCCAGACTGTGGGCACAGTGCCCAAACCCGGTGTTCCGGACCGTGCCACCACCTCGTTGCCTGCGGGGCGAGTCCTGGTCACCGGGGTGTGTCCGGCGGCGTGTGGCCAGTGAACCGCCGTGACGGGGCCCACAGGCAGTCACCGATGGCATGAAGCCCTTGCCTTGGTCCTGCCGGACATCCTGTACGTTCCTCTAAGGCGGACAATTGCCCTGTACAGCGGAGTGTCCACTGCTACCTACGACCGTAATCCGGCCGTGATTCCGAAGCTACGGGCCCGTGACCCGGGCGCCGGTTGATACGTAACACCGACCATCGGATCTCGGGCACACTGTGAGCCCCCCACCCCCATTCAGACGAAGGAGTCTGCGGATGCGCGTCCGTGACCTGCTCGCCCCCGGCGCCCCGCGGCTGCGGTTGCTCGCGGCCGAGGACGAGCTCGACCGGCAGGTCAGCGGTGTCATGACCACGGACCTGCACGACCCGGGCCGCTACCTGCTCGGCGGTGAGCTGGTGCTCACCGGCATGCTCTGGCGGACCGCACCCGAGGACTCCGAGCGCTTCGTGCGGACCATCGTGGCCGGTGGCGCGGTCGCACTGGCGGCGGGCGAGGCCGAGGTCGGACCGGTCCCCGAGGACCTGGTGGACGCCTGTCGCCGGCACCGGATGCCGCTGCTCGCGGTCCCCGACGACATCGCCTTCAGCACCCTCACCGAGTTCATCGGCCGTCAGGTCTCGGCCGACCGGGCCGCCGACCTCGCCGCCCTGGTCGACCGGCACCGGCTGCTGGTCTCGGCGGCGGGCGGCGGCGGCCTGGACGCCGTGCTCGACCTGCTCGGCGGCGACCTCGACCTGGACTGCTGGGTGCTCACCCCCACCGGACGGGTGGTCGCGGGACCGGCCGAACGGCTCGGTGCCGAGGACCGCGACCAGCTGGTCCGCGCCCACCTCGCCGCCCAGCGCCAGCGCCGCCGCCCCCCGCACCGGGCCCGGCTGGCCACCGGCTCGTACTCGCTGCTGCCCGCCTCCGCCACCCCGGAGACCGAGTCGCCGCTCGCCGACTGGGTGCTCGCGGTGGCCGGTGACGTCACCGAGTGGACCACCAAGCGCCAGCAGCTCGCCGAGAACCTGGCCCGGCTGGTCGCCGCCGAGCGCACCCGCAGGGACGAGGGCCGCCGGCTGCGCCGCCGCCTCGCCGACGAGGCGCTGACGCTCCTTCAGCGTGACGCCGATCCGGCCGAGATCAGCAGGACGCTGTACGCCTCCT
The DNA here is from genome assembly GCF_042264695.1 of Kitasatospora sp. NPDC056138. Taxonomy (NCBI): domain Bacteria; kingdom Bacillati; phylum Actinomycetota; class Actinomycetes; order Kitasatosporales; family Streptomycetaceae; genus Kitasatospora; species Kitasatospora sp. NPDC056138. Next base: position 61,816 of record NZ_JBHJVK010000048.1, read on the forward strand.
CGGCGATGGCCGCCCGGTACGAGGGCCCCGAGCAGAAGCCGATGGCGCCGGACGGCAGTTGGCTGGTGCTCAGCGCCGAAGGGACGGGCCTACCCGAAGGGGCGGTGCGTTCAATCCTGGAGGAAGCTCTCACCGACGCGACCGACCGCGCCCTGGTGGCCGGTGCGGGCACCGGTGCCGTGGTGGTGCTGCCGGTCCTCGAATCCGCCGTTCCCGCCGAGGCGTTGCGCGACCTGCTCGCCCCGCTGGAGGCCGGTCTCGGCTCGGAGGGCCGGATCACCGTCGGCGTCTCCGCCCCCGCCTCGGAGGCCGGCGGACTGCGCGGCGCCCTGGAGGAGGCCAGGCACGCCCGCCGGATCGCCGCCGCCCGGGTCGGCCGGGTCTGTGTCGCCGGACCGGAGGAACTCGCCTCGCACGTCCTGCTGTTGGCGGCGGTCCCGGACGAGGTCCGGCGCGCCTTCCGCAGCCGGCTGCTCGACCGGGTCATCGGCTACGACATCGAGCACCAGGCCGACCTGGTCCGCACCCTGGAGGCGTTCCTGCGCTCGGACGGCTCCTGGACCCGCTGCGCGGCCCAACTGCACGTCCACGTCAACACCTTGCGGTACCGGATCGGCCGGATCGAGGAGCTGACCGGCCGCGACCTCTCCCGCCTGGAGGACCGGGTCGACTTCTACCTGGCCCTGGAGCTGGCCTAGCCCCCGGAGCCGGCCCGGTCGCAGGCCCCGCCGCACCCCCGGGCCGACCCGCGCCGGGGGCGGGTGCTCTTCCTGACGGTCCGTCAGGGGGCGACCCGGAAGCCGAACTTCTGCTGGGCGGCCTGCTTGACCACCTCGGCGGCGGACGCGGCCGAGCTGTCCACCCGCCAGTCGGTCGGCTGCTTGCTGCCGGGCCACTGCCTGCGCAGGTCGTACCAGATCAGTCCGATCAGGCCGTCGCTCGCCGCCGCGCCGCCGAACAGGTCGTCGATCTGGGCGACCTTGCGCGGGCCCTCCGCCACCCCGGTCTCGGCGATCAGCAGGGGCTTTCCGGAGAACGACCTGACCGTGCGGATGGTCGGGGTGAACAGGGTGCGGTAGTCGCTGCCGTCCTGCGGGCCGTAGTAGCCGATCAGGCCGACCCAGTCGAGGTAGTCGTCACCGGGGTAGTACGGGCGCAGCGCCGCCGGCGTGCCCGAGTCGCCGACGTGCGGGGTCCAGACCCAGATCACGTTGGTGGTGGCCTGCTGCCGGAACACGTCGTGGATGTGCCGCCAGGCGCTGACGAAGTCCGCGGGGGTGGCGTGCCCCGGGCCCCACGCGGTCCAGCCGCCGTTCATCTCGGGGGCGAAGCTGATCACCAGTGGGCCCTGGTACGAGCGGACCTGCTGGGCGAACCTGACCAGGTAGGCGTCCTCGCCGCCCGAGGCGATCCGGGCGAGCGGGGCCTGCTCGGGCACCCAGCTGAGCAACGGGACCTGGCCGTTGTGCCACAGCTTGGTGTTGCCCGCCGGGTCGAAGTCGTCCCCCCACTCCTGGTAGTACTCGCGGACGTCCGGCTGGTGCCCGGCCTTGGCGGCGAAGGCGGTGACCGGTGCGAGGTCGCCGACCGCTCCGTCGGACGCCACACCGAACAACCGTCCGGCGGGCTTGCGCAGGGCCGATGCGTCGTAGGGCGGGGCCGACGCGGAGGCCGTCGGGCCGGTGGTCGCACTCGCGGGTGCGGCGGTGCTGTCGCCACCGCCGCCGCCGGTGCTGCACGCCGTCAGCAGCAGCGGGGCGGCGACGGCCAGGGCGACCGCACGGCGGTGCAGGTGCTGGAGTCCGCGGGCGGCGAGTGCGCTTCTGATCAAGGGGGGGCCGTTCCTGACCGGGATGTTCGGGCCGAGTGCGTCGGCGGGCTTCCGCGCATCCTATGAGGTCGTCGGACCGGCCTGCGAAGTGTCATGTTCCAGGAGGAATTGCGATCAGGTCACAAGAGGTGCCCAGATCCACCCAAATCGAACATTCTCCCAGATTCGGTTAATGAGAGTGCATTACCGTCCTCCCTTGCAGCAGACACTGCCCCCGTTTCTTCGGAAAGGCCCGCCCTCGGTGGCACCACCACTTCTCCGATCCGAGCGTCCTGAGACCGGATCAGCCGCCCCGGCCGCGAGTCACTCCCCGGTCTTCGTCGACCAGTCCGGTACTCGCGGGCGCCGGCTGCGCGGCTTCGGCTGGCTGGTCGGCCTTGCCAGCGCCATGGTCGCGGCAGCGCTCACCAGTAGTCTCATCGGCCTGCAGTCACAGGCCCCCGCACTCCAGGTGCCGCCCCAGCCGTCCAGCACCATCACGAGCCCCTGGCCGAGTGCCACCGGGCTGCCCGCCGCCTTCGGTTCGCCGATGGGGAGCCCGCCGCCGGCCACCGGCTCGGCATCGGCACCGGCATCCGGTCACCCGGTCCTGGGGCACGTGACCGGCAGCCCCTCGGCCGCCGGGCACCCCGGTGCCGGCGCCTCGGCCTCCGCCGGCGCGCGATCCGCCGCCACCGCCGCGCCCACCGGGAAGCCGGCCGCCGCGGGCGCCCACCCGAGCCACTCGTCCAGTGCGACGACCGGAACCCACGCGGCGAAGCCGCAGCCCACGGCCCAGCCCAGCCACCACTGACCGACGTCCCGTTCGTCCCGTTCCGGATCCAGGTACCCATGTCCCGCCATCAGCGCCGTCGGCAGTCGATCCTTCGGCCGCGTCGGCTTGCCGCCCCACCCCTGCGCTTCTTCCTCCCGGTCACCCTGCTGGTCTGCCTGCTCGCCATGCTCGTGCTGCGGGGCATGGCCACCAACGAGGTCTTCCACGACTCCCGGATCGCCGTCTCGGTCGACAAGACCACGGTGCCGCCGAACCTGCTGACCGGTGGTCCGATCATCGACGCCCGGGGCGCGAAGAACGACCACCCCGTCAGCTACTCCGTCCCGGACCACACCGTGGTGCTGAGCTTCGACGACGGCCCGGACCCGGTGTGGACGCCGAAGATCCTCGATCTGCTGGCGGCCCACCACATCCACGCCACCTTCTTCGTCACCGGCTCGATGACGGCCCACAACCCGGACCTGATCCGCAAGATCGTGGCCGGCGGCAACGAGATCGGTGTGCACACCTTCACCCACCCCGACCTGGCGCTGCAGTCCAAGACCCGGCTCGCCTGGGAGCTGGGCCAGACCCAGCTGGCGCTGGCGGGCGTCGCGGGCGTGCACTCCTCGCTCTTCCGGCCGCCGTACTCCTCCACCGCGGACGCCCTGGACGACTGGACCTGGCCGGTGGCCAAGGAGATCGGCAAGCGGGGCTACCTCACCGCCTTCATCGACTCGGACACCGACGACTGGAAGCGTCCCGGTGTGGACGAGATCGTCAAGACGGCGATGCCCAAGGTGCCCGGCAAGGGCGAGCTGGTGCTGCTGCACGACGCCGGTGGCGACCGGTCCCAGACGGTGGCGGCGCTCGGCCAGATCATCGACAAGCTGCAGGCCCAGAACTACCGCTTCGCCAGCATCGGCGAGGCCCTGGGCGCCTCCGACACCATGGTCCCGGTGCACGGCTACCAGCTCTGGGCGGGCAAGGCGTTCATCCTCTGCACCCAGATCGCGGTCCACGTGCTGCCCTGGCTGGTCGGCCTGCTGGCCGTGGTCGGCGCGCTGGTCTTCGCCCGGTTCGCGCTGATGCTGGTGCTGGCCACCCGCCACGCCCGCCGCGCGCGTCGCCCCGACTTCTCCTGGGGGCCACCGGTGACCGGCCCCGCGACGGTGCTGGTCCCCGCCTACAACGAGCGCGAGTGCATCGCCAACACCCTGGTCTCACTGGCGGCCAGTGACCATCCGATCGAGATCATCGTCATCGACGACGGGTCCACCGACGGCACCTCGGAGATCGTCGAGGAGATGGCGCTGCCGAACGTCCGGCTGGTCCGCCAGCCCAACGGCGGCAAGTCCACCGCCCTCAACAACGGCATCGCCAACGCCTCCCACGACATCGTGGTGATGATGGACGGCGACACCGTCTTCGAGCCGTCCACCGTGCGGGAGCTGATCCAGCCGTTCGCGGACCCGGGCGTCGGCGCGGTCGCCGGGAACGCCAAGGTCGGCAACCGGGACACCCTGATCGGGGCCTGGCAGCACATCGAGTACGTGATGGGCTTCAACCTCGACCGCCGGATGTACGACTCGCTCAACATCATGCCGACCATCCCCGGGGCCATCGGCGCGTTCCGCCGCAGCGCCCTGGTCCAGGTCGGCGGGATGAGCGACGACACGCTCGCCGAGGACACCGACATCACCATGGCGATGCTCTGCCAGGGCTGGCGGGTCGTCTACGCCGAGCGGGCCAGGGCCTGGACCGAGGCCCCGGCCTCCATGCAGCAGCTGTGGTCGCAGCGGTACCGCTGGAGTTACGGCACCATGCAGGCGATGTGGAAGCACCGCCGCGCGGTGTTCGACCGGGGCCCGGCCGGCCGCTTCGGCCGGGTCGGCCTGCCGCTGGTGGTGCTCTTCGGTGTGCTGGCCCCGCTGCTGGCCCCGCTGATCGACCTCTTCCTGCTCTACGGGGTGTTCTTCGTGGACGCCCCGAGCACCCTCGGCGCCTGGGCCGCCGTGCTGCTGGTCCAGGGCGGCCTCGCCTGGTACGCCTTCCGGCTGGACGGCGAGAAGCCCTGGCACCTGGTGACCCTGCCGGTCCAGCAGGTGGTCTACCGGCAGCTGATGTACCTGGTCCTGCTGCAGTCCTCGATCACGGCGGTGACCGGTGGCCGACTGCGCTGGCAGAAACTGCGGCGCACCGGTGAGGTCGCGGCACCGATCGTGGAGGTCTGACCGTGTCCGCTTCCGAGCCGTACGCCTTCGTCCCGGACCTGCACTCCGAGACCATCCAACTGCGCATACCCCGGCAGCGCCCCGACGCCCTGCCGGTCGAGGAGAGCGTCGAGGCGGCCCCGGCACCCCGCAAGGGCGGCCGCGACCGGTACCTGGACCTGCTGCGGGCCCTGGCCCTGGGCCGGGTGGTGCTCTACCACAACTTCGGCTGGGCCTGGCTGCCGCTGGTCTTCCCGTCGATGGGCGTGATGTTCGCGCTGGCCGGGTCGCTGATGGCCCGTTCGCTCAGCCGTCCGGCGCTCAGCGTCATCCGGGGACGACTGCGCCGCCTGCTGCCGCCGATGTGGCTGTTCGGCGCCATTCTGATCACCGCCATGGTGCTCGACGGCTGGGGCCCGAACTCCGAGGGCCACCCGGCCTGGTGGTGGGGCAAGCTGGCGTTCTGGGTGCTGCCGCTGAGCACCCCGCCGTTCGGCGACAACCTGCACGGCTTCCACGGCGTGGTCGAGCCGACCTGGGCCGAGCAGATCGCGGTGCCGCTCTGGTACCTGCGCGCCTACCTCTGGTACGTGCTGCTCTCGCCGCTGATGCTGAAGGCGCTGCGCAGGCAGCCGTGGATCACGGTGTTCACCCCGCTCGCGCTCTCGATCCTGATCAACTCCGGCCTGTTCGACCAGGAGGGACGGATCTGGGAGACCGTCACCGACTTCACCACCTTCGGCTCCTGCTGGATCCTCGGCATGGCCCACCAGGAGGGGCTGCTGCGCAAGCTGCCGCAGTACCTGGCCCCGTCGGTGGCACCACTGATCATGGTGGCCGGCATCTGGTGGCTGCTCAGCAGGCCGGTGGAGGACCCGACCGTCCCCAGCGACCTGGACAGCGTTCCGATCGCCCAGGCGGTCTGGTCGTTCGGCTTCGTCCTGCTGCTGCTCCATCTCAGCCCGTCCTGGGAGCGCTGGCCCCGACCGCTGGAACGCTGGAACGGCCTGATCAGCCTGCTGAACGCCCGGGCGGTGAGCGTCTACCTCTGGCACAACACCGCGCTGGTGCTGGCCATCCCGATCATCGACCGGCTCTGGGACGTCGACTTCATGTTCCAGCACGGCCAGTGGCTGCTGCGGAGCCACTGGTTCCCGCTGATGATCGCGCTCCCGCTGATCGCACTGTTCGTCCTGTGCTTCGGGTGGATGGAGGACCTGGCGGCGAAACGTTCCCTCAGGCTCTTTCCGTGGCCCAGGCGCCAACGCGGAAAGCGCCGGCTCCCCGGACTCGACTGAGCCGCCGTCCGGACCGCTCGCACTGTTCGCCCGCACCGGCCGCACTGCTCCCCGGATTCGACTGAGCTGCCGTCCGGACCGCTCGCGCCGCTCCCCGGGACCGCTCGCGCCGCTCCCCGGGACCGCTCGAACCGCTCTCCCGGACCGGCCGAGCCGGTCCGGGAGAGCGGCTGAGTGGCGGCTGGGATTGCTGGACGACCGATGAACCCAACCTGGAAGTGGTCTGGGAACGCAGGAGGGGCCCGCCGTAACGGTTCGGCGGGCCCCGCCGGCGTTCCACGTCAGT
>NZ_JBHJVK010000049.1:0-1442 GCF_042264695.1 Kitasatospora sp. NPDC056138
GACGCGCCGGCATCAGCTCCTTCGGCATGGGCGGCACCAACGCCCACGTCATCATCGAACAACCACCCACCACCGAAACCGAACCCACCAACACCCCCAACACCCCCGAAACCACCAACACCCCCAACACCCAACCCACCCACCACGACTGGCACATCCTCACCACCTCCGCCCGCACCCCCACCTCCCTCACCACCCAACAACAACGCCTCACCACCCACCTCACCACCACCCACCACCCCCTCCCCGACATCGCCCACACCCTCCAAACCGGCCGCCCCCACCACCCACACCGCGCCGCCACCCTCGCCCGCACCACCACCGAAGCCACCCACAACCTCACCCACGCCCACACCCTCATCACCGGACACGCCCACCCCAACCCGCGAACCGCCTTCCTCCTCACCGGCCAGGGCAACCCCTACCCCAACATGGCCCGCGGCCTCTACGACACCGAACCCGTCTTCCGCACCACCCTCGACACCTGCGCCCAAGCCATCCAGCACCACACCGGCCACAACCCCCTCACCACCCTCCACACACCCGACACCACCACCCACCACCTCACCGACACCCAGCACCAACAACCCATCCTCTTCGCCCTCCAGTACGCCATGGCCCAACAGTGGCGCGCCTGGGGCATCCAGCCCCACGCCCTCATCGGCCACAGCCTCGGCGAACTCGTCGCCGCCACCCTCGCCGACGTCTGGACCCTCGACGACGCCCTCCACATCACCTGCCTACGTGCCGAGTCGAGGCACGAGGAACTGGCGGACGTGCTGTCGAGAATGCGCCTGAACGCCCCGCGGATCCGGTTCGCGTCCAGCGAGACGGGCGACTGGATCACCGCCGAGCAGGCCACGAGCGCGTCGTACTGGACGGAGCGGTGCCGAACGGACGTGGGCGCCGACACCACCGGTCTGCTGCGGGACGAGCCGGAGACCATGCTGCTGGAGATCGCTCCGGGCGCGGCGGCGGTGCTGGGAGAGCAGCCGATCGACCGGATCCTGGTGTCCTCGACGAACCCGGTGCGTCACGACGCGGTGGCCATCCGGGAGGCGCTGGTGCGGCTCTGGGTCAACGGCGCGCCCGTCCGCTGGTCCGCACTGCACGAACACCGCAAGCCGCGCAGGGTGCCGCTGCCCACCTACGCGTTCGACACCAAGCGCTACTGGATCGACGCGCCGGGCAGCCGTGAGAGCACTGCCGCCGGCATCGCCGTCGCCACCGCCGCCTCACCGGCCGCCGGCCCCCGTCAGACGGTGACCTTCGAACCGCCGATCCCCGAGCCCCCGGCTCCTGACCGGCCGGAGGTCGTCCGCACCACCCACACCACATACGCCTCCGACACCCTGACCACCATCCTCAACCTCCTCGAAGAAACCCTCGGCACCAGCCCCATCGCACCCGACGACGACTTCTTCGACCTCGGCGGCGACTCC
>NZ_JBHJVK010000049.1:1540-39674 GCF_042264695.1 Kitasatospora sp. NPDC056138
GCCCTCCACCTCATCGCCAAGGCCAACACCACCTTCGACATCGAACTCCCCCACCACACACTCCTCGAAGCACCCACCGCCGCCCAAATAGCCACCTACATCGACCACATGCTCCACCCCGACCACACACCCCAGACCACCCCGACCACCCCGACCACAACACCCGACTACGACCGACCCGAGGTCGTCCGCACCACCCACACCACACACACCTCCAACACCCTGACCACCATCCTCAACCTCCTCGAAGAAACCCTCGGCACCAGCCCCATCGCACCCGACGACGACTTCTTCGACCTCGGCGGCGACTCCCTCATCGCCCTCCACCTCATCGCCAAGGCCAACACCACCTTCGACATCGAACTCCCCCACCACACACTCCTCGAAGCACCCACCGCCGCCCAAATAGCCACCTACATCGACGACATGCTCCGGTCGCAGGAGGCGTCAGCGTCGCTGATCACGTTGCGGGAGGGGGCGCCGGGCCGCAGGCCGCTGTTCCTGTTCCACCCTGTGGGCGGCAGCGTGTACGTCTACCGCGAGTTCGCCCGCCGGCTCCCGGCCGGGCAGCCGGTGCACGCCTTCCAGGCGGCAGGACTGCACGACGGGGCGGTGCCGCGGCGCAGTGTCGAGGAGCTCGCGGACCGCTACCTCCCGGAACTGCGAACCGCCCAACCGGTCGGCCCCTACGCGCTCGGCGGAGCCGCCTTCGGCGGCCTGGTCGCCCTGGAGGTCGCCCAGCGTCTGCGCGCCGCCGGCGAGACCGTGGAACTGCTGGTCCTGTTCGACACCCCCGGCCCCGGCCAGATGCCGCTGAACCGCCATGTGGAGCTGTCCCCGGCGGAGGCGGACCAACTGCTGGCCGAGCGCCTGGCAGCCAAGGGCGTGGAGCCGGGCCAGGCGGTCGAGGCGTCCGCCCGGCAGGTCCTCGCGGTGTACCGGGCCAATCTGGAGGCTCTGTACGCCTACCGGCCGGCCCCCTACCCCGGTCGCGCCCTGTACTTCCTCGCCGAGCGGCGCAGGGAGGGACTCGACCCGGCCCGCCCGGACAGCGCCTGGACGCGGCTGGCCCTCGGCGGACTGACCACGCACATCCTGCCCGGCGACTACCACGCCATGTTCGAGGCTGCGAACGCCGAGACCAGCGCGCGGATCGTCGCCACGGAACTTCGAACGGACGGTGGACGATGAGCGACGAGGCGGACATCCGGTGTGACGTCCTGATCATCGGCGCTGGGCTGGCCGGCGGCTCGCTGGCGCGCCAGCTGAGCCTGGAACAGCCCGACCTGGACGTCGTCGTGGTGGACCGGGTCACCGAGTTCCCGCCCGGCCTGGACGAGGCATCGGGCGAGGAGTTCTCGAACTACGCCAACCGCGTCCTGCGGATCGGCCCCTACCTGCGCAAACACCACCACGTGAGCTCGGGGACGCGCTTCTTCTTCGACTCGCGGGAGCGGGATCTCCCGATCGACCGGATGTCCGAGATCGGCGGCCTCAGCCCGCACCCCATCCCCACCTACCTCATCGACCGACCGGCGGTCGAGCAGGCGCTGTGCGAGATGAACCGCAGGAACGGAGTCCGGGTCCTGCTCGGCACGACGGTGCTGGACTGCGGCCCGGACGAGTCCCCGGCCGAGGCGATCTCCCTCGACGCCGAGAACGGCCATCGGGTGCGCACGTCCGCCGGCGTCATCACCTGCCGGTGGCTGGTCGACGCCGCGGGCGAGGAGTCCCCGCTCACCCGGATGCTCGATCTGGTCGCCGAGGACGACCGCAATCCCATCGCCGCCGCCTGGGGCCGCTTCGAGGGCTGCGTCTCCCTGGACGACCTGGGCGGCAAGGCATGGCGGCAGCGGGTCCCGCACTGGGGACGCGCGTCGTCGATGGCGTACTTCATGTATCGCGGGTACTGGATCTGGCTGTTCCCGATCTCCGAGACGACCTACAGCATCGGGGTCGTCTTCGACCGCCGTCACGTGCAGCCGGAGCTCGGCTCGAACGAGGAGCTGCTCGCCTTCCTGCGCGAGCACCGGGCGCTCGGGGACATCCTCGGCCCCTCGCCGCGACCGCTCTCCTACGGATCCCGGGCACGGTTCGCCCGTTTCGCCCGGCAGCAGGTCTCGGAACAGCGCTGGTTCCTGACCGGGAACGCCGGGACCGTGCTGGACCCCATGTTCGCCACCTCGTCATGGCTCTTCACCGAGAACAACAAGCTCATCTCCGAGTTCATCAAGTCCGATCGCACCGGCCGCGGGCACCAGCTGCCCGGCATGGTCCACCACTACGGCATCCGGATGCGCAGCCGTTACGAGAAGCTGCTCAACAGCCCCGGGCACTACCTCGCGAAGGGGTCCTTCGACACGTGGAGCGCGTGGTTGGCCCTGCGCAACCGGGTCTACTACAACCGCATCGTGCCGGACGCGTTCGAGGACCACCGGATCCTGCTGCACTTCGCCCGGACACACGGCACCGACTGCCAGTGCGACGATCAGGTGATGGGCGGCAAGCTGTCCCGCCTGCTCAAGTCCGCCGACCGGCTGACCGAGGAGTTCGCCCGCCTGCTCGACAGCTGGGGGATGTTCTACAGCTGCAACGACGGGATGTTCCTGGACTCGCGCTCGTTCGACCAGGACGAGGTCCTCATGGCCAAGGTCCACCGGAAGCGCGACTGGGCGCTGGAACTCCCGGCGGACGAGCGGACCTACGAGATCTTCTGCCGCACCCTGGTCCGCCGACTGGTCGAGATCTCCGGGGCCGCCTGGGACGAGGCCCGGTTCAAGGCCGTGTTCGACCCGGACTGGGACGGCCACCAGCCGCTGGAAGAGCTGTATCGAGGCACCGTCGGGCAGAGGCGCCTGACGCAGCACCAGTCCTGACGACAACGAGGAGGGAAAGAACCGATGACGGATGACGACGAGTTCGGCACGCGGTACAAGGTCGTGGTGAACGACGAGGAACAGCACTCGATCTGGTTCGCCGACCGGCAGAGCCCGGCCGGCTGGAGGGACACCGGAGTCGCCGGTTCCCGCACGGACTGCCTGAGTTGGGTCGAGGCGAACTGGACGGACATGAGGCCGTTGTCCCTGCGCTCCGCCGCAGGACACTGAGCCGACACTGAGCCCCGCAGCCGCACGGCTGCGGGGCACGCACCCGGGGCCGAGCGCCCCGGGTGCTTTCGTCTGCCTGCGGGAAGCCGTGCGTTTCCTCCGTGCGCTCTTTCCATCCTGAAGTCGCTGGTAGCGGTCCTGGCGTGAGTTGATGACGGGGTGCTCGTGCTGGTCGGAAGGACTCTCGCAACGGAGTGATCGTCCGTCACCTCTGGATCTCGCTGTTCGTCAGGACAAGCAGGGCCAGCAGCAGCGAAGTCGTGCGTTCGGCATTCCTGCGGATCTTGGGCACCATCCCCCTGATCGGCGGGGCCCCACCACCTGGTTGACTCCCAGCTGTCCCGGCAGTGGGGCCCCGGGCCCGATCCCGTTCTGGATCTGACTCTTCGTGGCCGATCTCTAGGCGTCGCGCCGTCCGATGAGGAACAGCGCGAGCCCGAGGGCGACGGCCGCGTAGGCCGCGCAGACCAGGATCGACACTGTCGGCGAGAAGGTGTCCACCTGGGGATGGATCGACACGGCGCTTGCGGCGGCCCGCTGGAGACCGAAGCGCATGAGGTCGTGGCGCAGGTTCTGCGGTAGGTGGTCCAGTACCTGGGGCAGCAGGAAGACCAGGGTGAACAGGACGGCGATCGCACCGGCGGTGGATCTCGCGATCGCGCCCAGCGAGGTGGCCAGCACTGTGACGATCACCAGGTACAGCACCGCATAGGTGACGGCGCGGAGGACGCCTGGTTCGCCCAGCGAGACTCCGCCGTGGCCGTTGGCCATGATTCCCTGGCTCAGCAGGAACGTCACGCCGAGGATGACCGCGCCCGCGACCAACGCGAGCGCCGCGGTGACGGCGACCTTGGCGAGCAGCACCTTCCGGCGTTGCGGCGTCGTTGCGAATGTCGTCCGGATGAGCCCGGTGGAGTACTCGGAGCTGACCGTCAGAACCCCGAGCACGCCGATGACCAGCTGGGCGAAGATCGCGCCGAACAGCGGGGCCGAGACCGGGTCGAAGGACGAGCGGTCGCGCGGGTCCATCGTCGGCCAGTTCTCCGCGGTCGTCGTGGCGACCGAGAGGGCCACGGTGACGACCAGCACGGCGGTTGCAGCCAGGGACAGGTAAGTCGACCGCACCGAACGCAACTTGATCCATTCGGCGCGCAGCAGATCAGTTCCCATCGTGTGTCCCCTGGAATTCGACCGAGTCCCGGGTCAGGTCCATGAAGACTTCCTCCAACGAGGCCTGGCGGGCCGTCAACTCGTGGACGGGCAGGTTGTTGCGGGCGGCCAGGTCGCCGATCTCGTCGACCGTCAAGCCGGTGACGACCAGCGTCTTGGAGCCCTCGTACTCCACGGTCGCACCGCGTTCCCGGAGCACCCCGGCCAGCGTGTGGCGGGCGGGCGAGCGGACGTGGACCTGGCTCTTGCCGTGCTCGGCCAGGAACTCCTCGACGCCGGTGTCGGCGATCAGCCGGCCACGGCCGATCACGACGAGGTGGCCGGCGGTCAGCGCCATCTCGGACATCAGGTGGCTGGAGACGAGGACGGTCCGGCCCTCGGCCGCCAGCGACTTCATCAGGTGCCGGATCCACAGGATGCCCTCGGGGTCCAGCCCGTTGACCGGCTCGTCGAACAGGACGACGGGCGGATCGCCGAGCAGCGCGCCGGCGATGCCGAGCCGCTGTCGCATGCCCAACGAGAAGCCGCCGGCCCGCTCGTTCGCCACCTGCCCGAGACCCACCTGCTCCAGCACCTCGCCCACGCGCCGCCCATCGATGCGGCCGGCCACCGCCAGCGCCGTCAGATGCGCCCGTGCCGAGCGGCCCGGGTGGACGGCGCCCGCGTCGAGCAGCGCTCCGACGTGGTGCAGCGGGTGGTGCAGGGTCCGGTACGGCCGTCCGTTGACGAGGGCAGTGCCGCGGTCCGGCCTCTCCAGACCGAGGATCGCGCGCAGGGTGGTGGACTTGCCCGAGCCGTTCGGTCCGAGGAATCCGGTGACGCGGCCGGGCCGGACCGTGAACGTGAGGCCGTCGACCGCGGTGATCCGGCCGAACCTCTTGGTGAGTTCGATGACTTCGATCATCACATCTCCTTTCGGCGTGAGGCGTTCAAGGTGCCAGCCGGGCAAGCGTGTTGGCATCGGAGCACAGGGGGGTCTCCGGATGTCCGGCCACGGCATGATCGAGCGGGTGCCGTACGACCGGAGGATGACGGCCTGGGGTCCGATGCCCGGCAGCACGGCCCCGGCTACCGTCGACACATGATCGCCACAGCCAAACCGCCCCTCCTGCGACGCCTGAGCCCGCGCGACCTGCTCGTCCTCGACACCCTGGCCGGTGCCGTCCTGTGCGTCCTCGCGCTGCTGCACGGGTTCGGTCCGCACGAGGCGGTGGTCTCGCTCCCGACCGTCGTCATCGTCGCGCTGGCCCTGGTGCTGGGCGCCGCGGTCGCGCTGCGGCGGGTGTACCCGTGGCTAGCGCTGTGGGCCGTCGCGCTGGCCTCGGCGGTGGTGGCGCAAGAGTCGCAGAACTTCCCGCTTCCGGTCCCGGCGGCGATGGCACTCACGCTGTACACGCTCGCCGACGGAGCGCCGCGAAGGGTCTCCGTGCGGGGCCTGGGCGTGCTCGTCGGCTGTACCGCACTCGGCGTGGTCGCGGTGCAGCACGGCCTGCTCGGGCCGCACCTCCCGGACCCGGCCGTGTTCCACCACGCAATGCGGATGGAGGTCCTGGGCCTGCTCCTGCTCACGCTGCCGCTGTCCGCGGTCTGGATGATCGGCGTGGCGGTCAGTGCCAACCGCGCGTACACGGCGGGGCTGCAGGCACAGGCCGAGCAGCGCGCCCGCGAACGGGTCGTCGAGGAACGGCTGCGAATTGCCCGGGAGCTGCACGACATCGTCGCGCACAACCTGTCGCTGATCACCATGCAGGCCTCGGTCGCCGGCTTCGTCGCCGACACCCGCCCCGAAGAGGCCGTCAGGGCCCTGACGCTGATCGAGCGGACCGGACGCGACGCCCTGCACGAGATGCGCCGGCTGCTGGGTATGCTGCGGGACGGTGACGGGAATGCGCAGGATCCAGAGCTCGTGCCGGCCCCGTGCCTGGCGGACCTCGACCAACTGGCCGCGCGGACGGCCGAGTCCGGACTGCGGGTGGAACTGAGGATCTCCGGCGAGCGGCGCGAGCTGCCCGCCCCGCTCGAACTCGCCGTCTACCGGATCGCCCAGGAGGCGCTGACCAACGTGATCAAACACGCCGACGCCGTGCGGGTCCGCGCCGTTCTCGCGTACGGGAAGGACTTTGTCGGGATCGAGGTCGTCGACGACGGCCGGGGCACACCCGAAGCGGCATCGTCGCCCGGTCACGGACTGGTCGGCATGCGCGAGCGGGTAGCCGTCTACGGCGGCGAGCTGGACGCCGGGCCGCTGCCCGAGGGAGGCTTCCGGGTCAGCGCCCGAATCCCGTTGGAGGCGGGCTCGTGATCCGGGTGCTGATCGCGGACGACCAGACGCTGCTGCGCGGAAGCCTGCGCCTGCTGCTCGACTCCCAGCCCGACCTGACCGCCGTCGGCGAGGCCGCCGACGGACGCCAGGCGGTCGAATTCACCGCGCGCGAACAGCCCGACGTCGTCCTCATGGACATCCGAATGCCGGAGCTGAACGGACTGGAAGCCACCCGCCGGATCGTCGCGGCCCACGAGAACGTGCGCGTGCTCGTCCTCACCACCTTCGACCTCGACGAGTACGTCTACGGGGCCCTGCGCGCCGGAGCGAGCGGCTTCCTCCTCAAGGACACCCCACCCGCCGAACTCGTCGCGGCGATCCGAGTGATCGCGCGAGGCGAGGCGCTGCTGGCACCCGCCATCACCAAACGCCTCATCGAGCAGTTCGCCCGCATGCCCGAGATGGGCCGCCACCCGACCACCGGCCTCAACGCGATCACCGACCGGGAGCGGGAGGTCCTCGGACTCGTCGGACGCGGGCTGTCCAACCAGGAGATCGCGGACCGCCTGGTCGTCAGCCTGGCGACCGTGAAGACCCATGTCGGGCGGCTGCTCGCCAAGCTCGCCGCCCGGGACCGGGCCCAACTGGTCATCGTGGCCTACGAGAGCGGGCTGATCGTGCCGGGCTGATGGCGGCGTGCGCAGCGAGCAGCATTCCGTTGAGGACTTTTTCTTCCTCGAAGTTGCTGCTCAGCGGGGCTGGCATGGCGTGGTGACGGCCTCCTCCGGCTGGTTGATGACGAGGTCACCGCTCACCTGTGCCAGGACGGCCTCGGCGCTCTGTCGGACCTTGGCTTCGTCGGCCCGAAGAACTGGAGGATCCTCACCAAGATCCGCATGCGCCGAACACGCGACCGCACTGCTGCGGGCCGTGCTCGTCCTGACGAACAGCGAGATCCAGAGGTGACGGATGATCACCCCATTGCGGCCACTGCCCCGATCGGCACGAGCACCCCGTCATCAACTCACGCCAGGCCCGCTACCAGCGACTTCAGGATGGAAACAGCCCGGTGCGGGCCGGCGGAGCCGCTCAGCTCACCGTGGAGACTGCCGGAGCTTCTGTGCCAGTGCTCCGGGCGGCCTGGCGACGCTCCAGCCGACCCCGCACGCCGGCGAAGGCGGGCCGCTCCTCGACGCCCTCGAGGTGTCGGGCGAGCTCGGCGATGGTCGGATAACGGAACAGGTCGGTCATCTGCACCCCACCCGGATAGCGGGACTTCAGCTCGCCGAACACGCGGGCCAGCAGCAGTGAATCGCCGCCGAGCTCGAAGAAGCCGTCGTCGATCCCCGGCCCCGGCACCCCCAGCACCGATGTCCAGACGGCGGCGACGGTCCGCTCCGTCTCGCTCTCGGGCGCCCGGTACGTCCGCCGCGACCGCACCGGCTCGGGAGCCGGCAGCGCCTCGCGATCGACCTTCCCGTTCGGGGTGAGCGGGACCTCGGCCAGTTCGACGAAGGCCGACGGCACCAGGTGTTCGGGGAGCGTGGCGCGCAGCGCCCGCACCGTCTCCGGCCGGTCGAAGACGTGCCCCAGCTCGCTGACCACGTAGGCCACCAGCCTCCCCCCGCCTCCGGGCGGGTCGGTGCGCACCGCGGCCACCGCCTCCCGCACGCCCGGCAGGGCCCGCAGGGCCGCCTCGATCTCGCCCAGCTCGATCCGGAAGCCACGCAGCTTGACCTGGTGGTCACTCCTGCCGAGGTAGTCGAGCTCGCCGTCGGGCAGGCGGCGCACCACGTCCCCGGTGCGGTAGAGCCGGGCACCGGGGCGCTCGCTGAACGGGTCCGGCAGGTAGCGGCTCGCGGTGAGCGCGGGGCGGTCGTGGTAGCCGCGCGAGACGCCCTCGCCGCCGAGGAACAGCTCGCCGGGGACGCCGACCGGCACCGGTCGCAGCCGGGAGTCGAGGACGTACGCCTGCGCGTTGGCGACGGACCGTCCGATCAGCGGTTTGCCGCCGTCCGCCGGGACCAGGGCGAACGTCGAGTAGACGGTGTCCTCCGAAGGCCCGTACAGGTTGTACACCTTGCGGATCCCCGCCTGGCGGTACAGCCGGTCCACCAGGTCCCGCGGGAGCGGCTCCCCGGCGAGGTTGACCACGGCGACGCGGGGCGGCAGTGCGCCCAGCCGCAGGAGCGTGTCGAGCGCCGACGGGACGGTGTTGACCAGCGTCACCTCGTGGCGCGCCGGCAACGAGGGCAGCAGCAGTGCGTTCTCCGCGAGGATGACGGTGGCCCCGGTGGTGAGCGGCACGAAGAGTTCGAAGACGGAGAGGTCGAAGCAGACCGACGTCGAGGCGAGCGTTCCCGAGAGCTCCTCGGCCGAGTAGACCCCGGCCGCCCAGGCGAGCAGCGCGCGGATGTTGCGATGGGTGATCAGCACCCCCTTCGGGGTGCCGGTCGATCCTGAGGTGTAGATCGTCACGGCCACCGCGTCGTCGGCCGCGTCCACGGGGACGAACGGGGCGACGGGGCCGTCGTCCGGGCCGTTGTCGGGGCCGTTGTCGGGGCCGTCGAGCAACAGGACCGGACAGGCGGCGCCCGCCGACAGTGCGCGGGTCGAGGCCTGGGCCAGGACCACGGCGGGTGCCGCGTCGTCCAGGATGTGCCGGACGCGCGCTGCGGGGTACGCCGGGTCCAGCGGCACGTACGCCGCCCCGACCTTCCAGGCCGCCAACAGCGCGGCGGGCAGGTCGGCCGTCCGCTCCAGGCACACGCCCACGAAGTCGCCCGCGGCCACACCGGCCGCGTGCAGCCGTCCCGCGATCCGGTCGGCGCGCGCGTCCAGCTCCGCGTACGAGCGACGCACCTCCCCCGCGACGAGCGCCGTCGCGTCGGGGGTTGCCGCCGCCTGCGACTCGAACAACCGGTGCACGCCGCCCGAGCCGGCCGTCGGCAGAGCCGGGCGAGGGCCCGCGGCCTGCGCCGCCAGCGCCGCCCGCTCGGCCGGACCGACCGCGGTCAGGTCCCCGACCCGGGCCGGCGGGGACGCCAGCGCGGTGAGCAGCGTCACGTAGTGCCCGAGCATGCGCTCGACCGCGTCCGCGTCGAACCGGCTCTCGTCGTAACCGAGTTGCAGCGACAAGCGGTCGCCCGGGGCGACCGTGAGGGTGAGCGGGAAGCTGGTCCGCTCCGCCATGCGGATCGACTCGACGCGGATCGGCCCGTCCTGCGCCGCCAGCGCCGGCCCCAGGGGGAAGTTCTCGAAGACCACCAGGGTGTCAGCCAACGGGAGATCACCCGGCAGACCCGCCCAGCGCCGGATCTGCGCGAGGGAGGCGTGGCCGTGCTCCTCGCGCTCCACCTGGGCGGCCTGCAACCCGCGCAGCCAGTCGGCGACCGGGGCCTCGTCGTCGACCACGACGCGCACGGGCAGCGTGTTCAGGAAGCACCCGACCGCGGACTCCATGCCGGGAAGGGACGGCGGGCGTCCCGACGCGATCGCTGCGAGCAGGACGTCGCGCTCACCGCTGTAGCAGTTGAGCAGCAAGGCCCACGCGCCCTGGACGTAGGTGTTGAGCGTGATCCGCTCCCGGCGGGCGGCGGCGAGCAGCGCGGCCGTGGTCCGCGGGCTCAGCAGCACCCGTTGCTGCCCGCCCGGTCCCTGGTCGGACGTGCCGTGGGCGCGCGGCCGGTCGATGCCGAGCTGCGTGGGTCCGGTCACCCCGGCGAGCGAACGTCGCCAGTACTCCTCCGTCGCGGCCGCGTCCCGCGCCCTGAGCCAGGCGATGTAGTCGCGGTACTGGGTCACCGGACCGAGCCTCGGCGCCTCGCCCTCCCGGTCCGCCTGGTAGCACCGCACGACCTCGGAGAGCACGGTGGGCATGGACCACCCGTCGGAGACGGCATGGTGACGGGTCCACAGGAAGCGGTGCCGGTCCCCGGCCAGACGCACCAGCAGGCAGCGCATCAGCGGGGCCCGCTCGGGGGTGAAGCCCTCCGCGCGGTCCTGCTCCAGCAGCGCGGCGAACCGGTCCTCCTGCTCGTCGGCCGGGAGCTCGGTCCAGTCCTCCTCCCGCCAGGGCAGGTCCACCGTCCGGCGCACGATCTGCAGGGGTTGTTCCTGGTCCAGCCGCAGGAAGCAGGTCCGGTGCACGGCGTGCCGGGCGGTGACCTGCTCCCAGGCTCGTCGGAACGCTCCCGCGTCGAACGCCCCGCGGATGTCGAAGGACAGTTGCAGGACGTACACCCCGCTCTCGGGCGCCAGCCTGGACCGGAGCAGCATCGCGTGCTGGAGTGGCGAGAGCGGGTAGATCGCCTCTACGTCGTCGTGGCTCATGCGCCCGCCTCGCAGAGCTCGGCGGAGGCGTTCGCCGACGCGCACCTTTCAATGAGTTCGCTTCGCTCCCTCATGCCAGTTCTCCTTCCTGGTAGCGCAGTTCGCCGAGCAGCTCGTCCAACGACTCCTGCGTCAGATCGATGTCGGGGAAGTCGGAGGGGGTGAGCCGCACGCGTCCGGTGCGGCAGTCCTCGACCCGTCGGCGCAGCGAGGCGCCGAACCGGTCGGCGAGGGCCTGGACCGTCTCCGGACGGTGCACGGCCTCGCTGAAGGTGAAGTCGACGCGGAGCCGGCCGTTCGCCACCAGCCCGTTGACGTTGAGCAGGTGCCGGCGCTGCTGCGCGCCTCCGTGCGGCGTGCCCACGGTTCCGGGGGCGAGGGTCAGCAGGGCGTCCTCGCTCCTGGAGGTGTCCGCCTGGCCGAGGTAGTTGAAGATGATCTCGGGCTGCCGTCCGGTGCCCAGGCGGTCCCGGACCGGTGCGTCGTGGTGCAGGTGGCGCAGCAGGCCGTACCCGATCCCGCGGCGCGGGATGCGGTGCACCTGTTCGCGGACGGCCGCCGGCCGGTCGTCCGGGGCCTCCGGGAGTTCGATGCGCAGCGGGTAGAGCGCCGTGAACCACCCGACGGTCCGTGAGACGTCCACGTCCTCGAAGAGGTCCTCGCGTCCGTGCCCTTCCACGTCGAGGAGCAACGACCGGGAGCCGGTCCACGGCTCGCACGCCTCCGCCACGGCGCAGAGCAGCACCGCGTGCAGGTCGGCCCCGTGGGCCGCGGGCACCTCGTGCAGCAGGGCGTCGGTCTCCTCGGCGGACAGCTCCGCGGTGACGGTCCGGGCACTCGCCTCGGTGTTGCGGCCGTCGCGGTCGCGCGGCAGCGCCGGCGCCGGGCCCTCGACCTGGTCGGCCCAGTAGTCGAGTTCGGCGAGCGTCCGCTCGGAGTCGGCCTCCTGCGCCAGCCTGCCGGTCCACTCCTGGTACGACGTGGTCTTGGCGGGAAGCTCCACCGGCCGGCCGGCCTTCAGCAGGCGGTAGGCGCGCTGCAGGTCCTCCAGCAGGACGCGCCAGGAGACGCCGTCGACCACCGTGTGGTGGATCACCGTGAAGACCTGATCGGCCCGCCGGCCGCCGTAGCCGAGGGAGACCATCCGCAGCAGCGGACCGTGTTCCAGGTCGAGCGCGCGGTGGACGCGGTCCTGGACGGCAGCGACCTCCTGCGGCCAGGTCTGCTCGGGCAGCTCGCTCAGGTCGACGTGCTCGATCGGCGTCGTGCCCTCCTGTGGTGCCTCCGTCCACTGGTCCCACCCGGCCTCGCCCTCGCGGAAGCGGTTGCGCAGCGCGTCGTGGTGGCGCAGCAGGGCGTCACGGGCGAGGGCCAGCACCCCGAGATCGAGCGGATCGCCGACGACGTCGGCCAGGACGGCCTGGTTGTAGTGGTGGGCGTCGGCCAACTGCTGCTCGAAGAACCAGTGCTGGATGGGGGCGAGTGGTGACTCGCCCAGGACCGGGCCCTGTTCGGCCGAGGTGCGCACGCCCTGGCGTGCCACTGCGGCGAGTTCACCGAGCGTCTGGTGCTGGAACAGGTCCCGGGCCGCGAGGGTGAGCCCGGCCTGGCGGGCGCGCGAGACCATCTGGATGGCGACGATCGAGTCCCCGCCGAGTTCGAAGAAGTTGTCCTCGACCCCGACCTCCTCGCGGTGCAGCAGGTCGCTCCAGACCCCGGCGAGGATGCGCTCGGCCGCCGTCGCCGGCGCGGTGGACTGCCGCGCGGAGGGCTGCTCCGCGAGCGGCTTCGGCAGCGCCCGGCGGTCGGTCTTGCCACTCGGCAGCAGCGGCATCGCCCCCAGCCCGACGAACCCGGCCGGGATCATGTACCGCGGCAGCCGCGTCTCCAGGTGCCCGCGCAGCGCCTCGACGTCCAGGGGTCCTGACGTGACGACGTAGGCGATCAACCGGCGTCCGCCTCGTCCGTCGTCGGCCGCGACGACCGCGGCGGCCCTGACCTCCGGTGCCGCGGCCAGCGCCGCCTCGATCTCCCCCGGTTCCACCCGGAAGCCGTGGATCTTGACCTGGTCGTCCCGTCGGCCGATGAACTCCAGCTCGCCGCCGGCCCGGTAGCGCACGACGTCCCCGGTGCGGTACATCCGCGCCGCCGGGTCGGGGGCGAAGGGGTCCGCGACGAAGCGCTCCGCGGTGAGCTCGGGTTGGTGCAGGTAGCCGAGCGCGACGCCGTCGCCGGCGAGGTGGAGCTCGCCGGGCACGCCGATCGGCACGGGGGCCCGGCGCTCGTCCAGCACGTACGCCCGGGTGTTGGCGAGCGGCCGGCCGATCAGACCGCTCGCGTCGCGCACCAGGTGGCTGGTGGACCAGATGGTCGCCTCGGTCGGGCCGTAGACGTTGAGCAGTTGCCCGCCGACCGTCTGCGCCAGGTCCGCCGCGAGGGCCGGGGTCAGCGCCTCGCCGCCGACCAGCATCCACTCCAGGGACCCGAGCGCGGCCTTGACCCGCTCGTCGGTGACCAGCAGGGACGCCAGTGAGGGGGTGCACTGGAGATGGGTGACGCCGTGTCGCTCGATCAGTCCCGCGATGTCCTCGGGGGCGTCCTCGTCGGAACCGGGCGACACCAGCCGGCGCAGCTCGTCCAGGTGGTCGAGGCTCGCGAGCACGTCGTCGGCGGGGACGCCGAAGTCCACCAGGCAGGCGATCTCGTCGACGCCGACCGCGCTCAGGCGGTCGACCATCGCCACGCACTGTTCCGGGGTGCCGAAGAGCCCGCTGGTGTCGTAGTAGCGGTCGAAGGCGTGGTCGAGGAGCGCATCGAGGTCGGCCTCGTCGAAGTCCTCCACGTCCAGCCCGCGCGACTTGGCGATCGGCCGGACCAGGTCCACGGACTCGCGCAGGTAGTCCTTGAAGGGCTCGCGGACGGTGCGGCGGACGAAGTCCTCGTCCTCGGACACGAAGGTGTGCAGCATCAGGGTGACGTGGCCCGGCCCGGAATGGCCGGCCTCGCTCCGGGCGGCCCGGTACACCCGCAGGGCCTCGGCCAGTTCCTCGACCGACTGTCCGAGCAGGTGGGTCAGCACGTTGGCCCCGATCGCGCCGGCCCGCCGGAAGGTCTCCGGGTTTCCGGCGGCGGTGACCCAGACCGGCAGCTCCGGCTGGATCGGACGGGGCAGCGTGCGGACCTCGATCTCCTCACCGGTGCCCGAGGCCGTGCGCACCGACTCGCCCCGCCACAGTCCGCGGACCACTTCGAGGTCCCGGAACATGGTCTCCTTGCGGTCCGCGAAGTTGTGCGGCGCCAGCGCGAAGTCGTGCGGCTGCCAGCCCGAGGCCACGGAGAGTCCGACCCGGCCGCCGGAGAGGTTGTCGATCATGGACCAGTCCTCCGCCACCCGGATCGGGTTGTGCAGCGGGAGGACCAGGCTTCCGGTGCGGATGCCGATGCGGCTGGTCGCGGTGGCCAGCGCGGCCGCGGTGACGACGGGGTTCGGGTACAGGCCGCCGAAGGTGCCGAAGTGGCGCTCCGGTGTCCACACCGCGGCGAAGCCGTGCCGGTCGGCCCAGCGTGCGCCCTCCAGCAGCAGGCGGTACTTGTCCGTGCCGCGCTCGCCGGCGTCGCTGGCGAAGTAGAACAGGCTGAAGTCCGTCGCCCGGCGCTGCGGCCGGACTCCGTCGCTGAGCACGAGCTCGTCACCGACGAGGACGACCTTGAAGCCGCGGGTCAGGGTCCACAGCAGTTCCAGCACCGAGATGTCGAAGGTGTACCGGGTGACGGCGAGCCAGGTGCCCGGCCGGTCCGTGCCGAGCCGCTCGTCCATGGCGTCGAAGAAGCCGGCGAGGTTGCGCTGCCCGATCATCACGCCCTTGGGGCGGCCCGTCGATCCCGAGGTGTGGATGACGTACGCGAGATCCTCGGGCCCGGTCCGGCGGGACGGCGCCGAGTCGTCGGTGCCGGGCTCCTGCCCGGGGTCGATCAGCGCGACCCCGGGGGGCAGGTCCGCACCCCGGGCCCCGGTCGTGATCACGAAACCGAGTCGCGCGTCCGCGATCAGGTCCGCGTTGCGCGCCGCCGGGGCGGCCGGGTCGAGCGGGAGGTAGGCGGCACCGGCCTTGAGCACGCCGAGCATGGCGACGACCATCTCCACCGAGCGGTCCAGCCACAGACCCACCAGGTCGTTCTCGGCCACTCCCCTGGCCCGGAGGACGTGCGCCAGCCGGTTCGCCGCGCGGTCGAGCTCGTCGTAGCTCAGGGAGCGGCCGCCGTGGACGAGCGCGGTGGCCTGCGGCCGGCTCCGGGCCTGGTCCTCGAAGGCGTCGGCGACGAGCCGGGCGTCCGGGCGGCCGCGGTACGCGGCGTTCCACTGCCGCAGCACCACCTCGCGCTCCTGCTCCGGCAGCAGCCGCAGGTCACCGATCGTCGCGTGCGGGGCCCGGACGATCGAGCCGAGCAGCTCCTGGAAGTGTCCGGCCAGCCGCTGGACGGTGTCGGCGTCGAACAGGTCGGTCCGGTACTCGATCCGGCCGCTCACGCCGTCGGTGTGCTCCACCAGGTCGAGCGTGAGGTCGTACTTGGCGACCTCACCGCCCAGCGGTACCGGCTCCAGCCGCAGTCCGTCCATGGCCAGTCCCTCGTCCGGGGCCGGCTGGTAGACGAACAGCGTCTGGAACAGCGGCGAGTGCCCGGCGTCGCGCGGCGGGTTGAGCGCCTCCACCAGCCGCTCGAACGGCAGGTCCTGGCGGGCCTGGGCGGCCAGGACCACCTCGCGGACCCGGCGGAGCAGTTCGGTGAACTCCGGGTCGCCGGTGAGGTCGGTGCGGATCACGAGCGTGTTGAAGAAGCAGCCGATCAGCTGCTCCACCTCGGCCCGGGTGCGGTTGGCCACCGGCGTGCCGACGGCGATGTCCTGCTGTCCGCTGTGGCGGGCCAGCAGCACGTTGAAGGCGGCCAGCAGCACCATGAACATGGTCGACTGCTGCCGGTGCGCGAGTGCGCGCAGCCCGGCGACGGTCGCCGGGTCGAGCTCGATCGCCACGGTCGCGCCGGCGTGGCCCTGGACCGCGGGCCGCGGTCGATCGGTGGGCAGTTCCAGCAGCGCCGGCAGATCGCGCAACTGCTCCGTCCAGTAGTCCAGTTGGGGCGCCACCCCGGCACCCTCCAGCCACGCGTTCTGCCAGCGGGCGTAGTCGGCGTACTGGATCGGCAGCGGTGCGAGCGACGCGGAGAGGCCGGCGCGAGCGGCGTTGTAGAGGGTCACCGTCTCCTGCCACAGCAGTGCGGTCGACCAGCCGTCGGAGACGATGTGGTGCAGGCAGAGCAGCAGCACGTGCTCGCTCGGCGCCACCCGCAGCAGCGCGGCGCGGAACAGCTCGTCGCGTGCGAGGTCGAAGGGCCGCGCCGCGAAGGCGAGCGCCTGCCGGACCACGTCCGCCTCGGCGGCCTCGGTCACCGGCACCTCGAACGGCGCGGGCTCACGGACCACCTGCCGAGGCGTCTCCCCGACGAGCACGATGTTGGTGCGCAGCGCCTCGTGCCGGCCGACCACCTCGTGCAGGGCGCGGACCAAGGCCTCGACGTCCAGCTCGCCGTGGATGCGGACGGCCGCCGGGATGTTGTACGCCGCGTCGGCGCCGTCCACCTCGGAGAGCACCCAGAGCCGGCGCTGGGCGTAGGACAGCGGCACGGGACCGGTGCGCTCGGCCGCGGGGATCGCCGCGGCGTCCGCGTCCACCTGGGCGCTGTCGACCAGTTCGGCCAGCCGCGCCACCGTGGGGGCCTCGAACAGGGCGCTGACGTGCAGGCCGACGCCGGTGGTGGCCCGGATCCGGGCCACCACCCGGGTCGCGTCGAGGGAGTTGCCGCCGAGCGTCTGGAAGAAGGAGTCGTCCCGGCCGACCCGCTCGCATCCGAGGACGTCCGCCCACAGGTCGGCCAGCAGGGCCTCGGTGTCCGTCTCGGGCGCGACGTACGAGGAGCGGGAGGCGGCCGGGTCCGGTGCGGGGAGGGCTCGCCGGTCCACCTTCCCGTTCGGCATCAGCGGCAGGGCGGGCAGCGAGACGATCGCGGCCGGGACCATGTGGTCCGGCAGCCGGAGCCGCAGCTGCCGGTCGAGTTCGTCGGCGTCGATCCGGCCGCCGCGACGCGGCACGACATACGCCGCCAGCCGCACCTCGGCCCCCTCGCCGGCGGCGACCACCACCGCGTCGGCGACGCGTTCGTCGCGGCGGAGCTCGGCTTCGATCTCCCCCGGCTCGACCCGGTGGCCGCGGATCTTCACCTGCTGGTCGGTGCGGCCGAGGAACACCACGGCACCGTCCGGCCGCTGCCGGGCCAGGTCCCCGGTCCGGTACATCCGCGCGCCGGGCTCGGCGGTGAACGGGTCGGGAAGGAAGTGCTCCGCCGTGGTCCCCGGCCGGTCCCAGTAGCCCAGGGCGAGCCCGGGACCGCCGATGTACAGCTCCCCGGGCGCCCCTTGGAGCACCGGGCGGAGCTTCGCGTCGAGCAGGTAGGCGCGGTAGCCGGCGAGCGGCCGGCCGATCGGCACCGGGCCCGGCCCGTCCTCGGCGACCTGGTGGACCAGTGCGCCCACGGCGGTCTCGGTCGGACCGTAGTGGTTCACGACCCGCAGCCCCGGACGCAGTGCGCGGATCCGCTCCAGCAGCGCTCCGGAAGCCTGCTCGCCGCCCAGCACGAGGCAGCGGGTGGGCAGCAGGGCGGCGGCGTCGGGCGAGTCGAGCAGCGCGGCCAGGTGCGAGGGCACGATCTTCAGCAGGCCGAGCGGACGCACCCGGAAACGCGCGGCGAGCGCGTCGGCCGCAAGGACCTCGTCGGCCACCGCCAGGAACAGCGGGCGTCCCGAGCACAGGGCGCCGAAGACCGCGGTGTGCCCGAGGTCCGCGGCGGGCGTCGCCAGGGTTCCCAGCATCTCGTCCTGCGGCGGGGCCAGGGCCGCCATCACGCCGTCCAGATAGGCGCAGACGGCGCGGTGCGGAACCGCCACGGCCTTGGCCTGTCCGGTCGAGCCGGACGTGAAGATCAG
This sequence comes from Kitasatospora sp. NPDC056138, assembly GCF_042264695.1. Lineage (NCBI taxonomy): Bacteria > Bacillati > Actinomycetota > Actinomycetes > Kitasatosporales > Streptomycetaceae > Kitasatospora > Kitasatospora sp. NPDC056138. The sequence goes on from NZ_JBHJVK010000049.1 coordinate 19,449, forward strand.
GTAGGCGGGGTGCTCCGGCCGGACTGGCACGTCCACCGGGGTCTCGGGCAGGCCGGCCAGTTCTGCGGCGTCGCGGTCCAGGTCGAGCACCGGCGTCGTCCCGGCTGCCTCGACGTCGAGCCGGCCGCGGTGGGTGATCAGCACCGCCGGGCGGACGTCCGCGAGCATCCACCGCACGCGCGCGGCCGGCAGCGCCTGGTCGACGGGCAGGAAGGCCCCACCCGCCTTGAGGACCGCGAGCAGACCGACGACGTAGTCGACGGAGCGGTCCAGCACCAGGCCGACCGGCACGCCCGGACCGACCCCGCGCATCCGCAGCGCGTGCGCCAGCCGGTTGGCCCGGCACTCGACCTGACGATAGGTCAGTTCCTGTTCGCCGCAGACCACCGCGAGGGCCTCGGGCCGTTCGGCGGCCGCACGCGCGAACCGCACATGGGCGAGCGCGGTGCCGAAGGCCGGCTCGGGCGCGGCCTCGCCGTGCCCGGGAACGCCCGCGTGCGGCCCGGCCGCCAGACCGAGGTCCTCCAGCGGTGCCTGCGGGCGCGCGCCGACCTCGCGCAGGACCGAGGCCAACTGCTCGGCGATCCGCACCGCGTGCCGGTGCGACACCCGCCGCTCGTCGCGGACGAGCGACGCCGTGAGAGCGCCGTCGACGGCCCGGACCACGTCGAGGTGCAGCGCCGCACCGTCGGGGCCGCCGCGCACGCCGGTCACGGTCAGCCGCGCGCTCCCCGCGCGCACCGGAGCGGGCAGCTCGGTGAAAGCGAAGCCGAACGGGAGCGGCTCGGCGGTGCGCGTGCTGTCGAAGGCGAACTGTTCGGCGGGAGCGGCGGCCAGGACCCGGTCGAGGTCGCGGACCAGGGAGGCGAACGGCAGCGCACCGACCAGGGTGGCCAGAACCGGCACCGGGCTCTCGAACGGCCCGACCACGTCCTCCAGTTCGTCCAGGCCGCGGGAGTCGGGCAGCACCGCGGTGAGGATCTCCTCCTGTCCGGTCAGCCGGAGCAGCAGGATCTGCCAGGCCCCGAGCAGCACCGCGGCGGCGCTGCCGCCGATCTCGGCACCCGTCCGGTCCAGCGCCGCCGACAGCGCGGTGTCCAGCTCGACTCCCACCCGGGTCGGCTCACCGGACGGGCCGGTCTCCGAGGGCAGGGTGGATTCCCGCGCGGCGGCGAGCTCCCGGGCGAGCCAGCGGTCCATCCGGGCCCTCGCCTCGTCCGCCTCGACCTGCTCGTGCAACCACTCCGCCGCGTCCAGGTACTGGAAGGGCTCCTCCTGCGGCGCCGTGCCGTCGAGCAGCTGGGCGAGCTCCCCCAGGAGCACGAGCAGTGACCGGCGGTCCGCGAACAGGCCGCAGACCGTCAGCACCAGGACCGCGTGGTCGGCGCCGACCAGCAGGCGCGCCCGCAGCGTTCCGGTCCACGGCTGGACGAGGTCCGCCGCAGCCGCGGTCTCGACCGCGGTCGCGGCCTGCTCGGCGTCGGCCGGCAGGTGGTCCTCGTGCCATTCGGGCTCGGCCGGCGACTGCACCGACTGCAACGGCGCCGCCAGTCCCGGGACCTCGATCAGGCTTGCACGAAGCAGCTCGTGACGCTCGGTCACCAGATCCAGCGCCTGCCGGATCCTGTCGCCCGGGACAGGCCCCTCCACCAGGGCGCGGACCTGCACGCGCTGCCCGGCGGCGTGCGACCAGGTCCGAAGCTGCGGCGGTGACAGGCGGTATCCGGCCTGCGCCATGCTGTCGAGCTCGGCGTCGTTCATGGTGTGCGACTCTCCATTTTCAGCCATCGGGCCGGTCGTACTCGGGATCCGGATCAACGGTCGGCGGGGGCGGACACATCGGCGCGCATCATGTCGCCGAGCGCCACGACGATCTTCCGCGGCCCGACGAAGGGGCGGCGGGCGTGCGCCACCAGCATGTTGTCGGTGACGAGGACGTCGCCCTCCTGCCAGGTGAAGACCAGCGCCTCCCGGTCCATCACCTCGCGGACCTCGGTGACCACCTCGTCGGGGATGACCGAGCCGTCACCCCAGTAGACGTTCCTGGGCAGACCGGCTTCCCCGTACAGCGCCTCCAGCGACTGCCGGGTGTCCGCGTCGAGGCACGAGGGGTGGTGCAGGGCGAGCTGGTTGAAGAAGACCGCCTCACCGGTGCGGGGGTGCGGCAGCACCGCGTCGGCCCGCCGCCAGGTGCGCAGCGTGCCGTCGGGCAGCCAGGCGAAGCCCTCACCGGCCTCGGCGCACTTGCGCTCCACCTCGGCCCGGTCCTCGGTGCCGTAGAACCTGGACCAGCTCACGTCCACGGCGTCGATGAAGTTGCGGACGTAGCGCAGCCCGCGACGGGTGAACTCCTCGGCCAGCTCGGGGCGCAGGCTCGCGAGCACCCGTCGGCAGTCCACGATCGGCGTCTCGCCGCCCTCGCGGGCCGCCACGACGCAGGAGAAGAACTGCCGCATGGGCCAGGTGTGCAGGTGCGAGCTCTCGTTGTGGAAGAGGATCGACCGGTCGTCCGGATAGGGCGTGGACTTGTAGACGCGGGGCGACTCGCCCTCGCGCGGCAGGTCCCCGTACTCGGGGAAGAGCGTCGAGCAGATCGCCGAGGCCGCCTCCTCGAACCGGTCGACCGAGCCCTCGTGGAAGCCCCGCAGCAACACCGCCCCGTGCTTGTGCAGATGGGCGTCGACGGCCTCCCGGTTGCCCCGCAGCCACCCCGCGAGGTCGACGCCGGCCTCGGCGGGCGTCAGGACGAGCGGGGCCTGCGGCAGACCGGGCAGGAAGCCGGTGCGCACCGGACTGATCCGGCCGACGTCCACCGAGCGGCGCTTGGCGCTGCGCAGCGACTGGAGCCTGGTGCTGTGGGAGTCCCGCTCGGTCATGTCTCGCGTCCCGTTCTCGTCGTTGTTCTCCGTGCGCAGCTCGCCGATCCGGGTGTCCGGCGCCTTCGCGGCGTCGTGCAGCAGGCGCACGAGGCGCGTCGCCATCCGGTCGATCGTGGAAGCGTCGAAGAGTTCCGCGTTGTAGATGAAGGTGCCGACGATCCCCTGGGCCTGCTCCTCCATGAACAGGGTCAGGTCGAACTTCGTGTGCAGCGCGTCGACTTCGACGGTGCGCGCGGTGATCCCGGGAAGTTCGAGGGTGATGTTCAGCTTCTGCAGCAGGAACAGCACCTGGAACAGCGGCGTGTGCGCCGGGCTGCGTTCCTGACGGAGCTCGTCGACGAGCGTCAGGAACGGCAGGTCCTGGTGCGCGTAGGCGTCGACCGACGTCGCGCGGACGCGGGCGAGCAGCTCCCGGAAGGTGGGGTCGCCGCCGAGGTCCGTGCGCAGCACCAGGTTGTTGACGAACATCCCGATCATCTGCTCGAACACCGCCCGGGTCCGGTTGGCGTTCGTCGTGCCGACCGAGACGTCCGTGGTGCGGGCCAGGCGCGACAGCAGCACCTTGAAGCCGGCGAGCAGCACCATGAAGAGGGTGGCGCCCTCGTCCCGGCCGAGTCCGCCGAGCCGCTCGGCGAGCTCCGGCGGGACCACGAACCGGTGCACCGCGTTGCGGATCCGCTGCGTCTGTGGCCGAGGCCGGTCCGTCGGCAGTCGAAGCAGCTTCGGCGCTCCGGCCAACTTGCGCCGCCAGTAGGCGAGTTGCCGGTCGAACAGCTCGCCGTCGAGCCAGCGCCGCTGCCAGTCGGCGAAGTCCGCGTACTGGTGGTCGAGCGGAACCAGCGGTGATCCCTCGCCACGCACGAACGCGGAGTACAGCCTCACCAGCTCCTCGACCAGGACGCCGAGCGACCAGCCGTCGGAGACGATGTGGTGGATGTTGACCAGCAGGACGTGGTCGGCTTCCGCGACCCGCAACAGGGCCACCCGGATCAGCGGGCCCCGCTCCAGGTCGAAGACCCTGCGCGCGTGCTCCTGGGCGAGCTCCTCGATCTCCTCCTCGGCCACCTCGCGAACCGGCAGGTCGACCGTGACGTCCTGGTGGATCCGCTGCACCGGCGATCCGTCCACGGCGTGGACGGTGGTGCGGAGCACCTCGTGCCGTCCGATGACCTCCCGCAGTGCGCGCCGCAGCGGCTCGATCTCCAGCCGGCCCAGCAGACGCACCGCCCCGGGGATGTTGTAGGTCGCGCTCGGGCCGTGGAACTGCTCCGCCAGCCACAGGGACTGCTGGCCGAAGGAGAGCGGCACGGCGTCGTTCCTGGGCACCCGCAGGAGCGGGATGTCCGCGTGGGCGTCCGCCGACTGCGCCGCCCGCACCTTCTCGGCCAGGCCCGCGACCGTCGGGGCGTCGAACAGGGCCTTGACCGCCAGGTCGACGCGGAAGCGGCGTCGGATCCGGGCGATCACCTGCGTGGCCAGCAGCGAGTCGCCGCCCAGCCGGTAGAAGTCGTCGTGCGCGCCGAGTTCCTCGGTGCCGAACAGCTGCCGGAAGATGACGAGGATCTCCTCCTCGACGTCCGCCGCGGCGGCCTCCGTCGCCACCGAAGCCCCGCGCGGCGACCTGCTGCGCCGGTCGGCGGCCGTGCCGAGGTCCGGGGCCTCCCCGGCCAGGACCACCGCGCCGGGCCGGCCGATGGCCTGCTCCAGCAGGGCCGGGTCCCCGTCCGCGTTCCAGCGGACCGCGGTGACCCGGTCGTCGTCGGCGCAGACGTCGAAGACGCTGCCGGCGATCGCGGGGCGCAGCGCGCCCGTGCCGCCGGTGACGGCCCGTGCGGGCGAGACGAACGCGAGCGTCGGGACCCCCGCCTCGGCCGCGGCGCGCACCAGCGTCCGCGCGGCGGCGACATGCGGGGCCGCCAGGGCGGGCAGGTCGGCCGCCGACCACGGCGGCGGTGTGTCGTCGAGCGGCAGCTCCGGCGCGTGGACGATCCCGTCCACGCACCCGAACCGCGCGGCGGCGTCGGAGAGGACCCGCGCGATCTGTTCCTGCGAGGTCGGATCGGCGTCGACGACCACGACCTCGGCGCCCAGGGCTTCGAGCTCCCGCACGGCCCCGATGCGCTCCCGGGTGGTGCGCAGGACGACCTCGGCGCGACGGGCGAGGTGCTCCCGGTAGCCGGGCGAGTCGAGTGCCGCCGGCTGCTGGGCGAGCACCAGGCCGTAGTCCGTGGCGCTTCGAGCGGCTTCGTCGAGCGGGAAGGAGACGACGTCCGCGAACGGCCGCTCCCGCAACACCCGGTCCCAGGTGTCCAGCGGAACCAGCGGCGAGCCGGTCCGGACCTCCTCGTCCTCGAACAGCCACCACCCCTCGGCGAGCCCCCAGAGCAGTTCGACCCAGCGCAGCGACACCACCGCCTCGACCAGGCCGAGCACCCCGCCCGGAGAGATCAGGCCGCGCAGGTTCTCGACCGTCTGCGCGATCCTCGGCGTCGCGTGGACCACGTCGAACCCGATGACGGCGTCGAAGGAGTGCGCCTGGAGTCCTTGCTCGACCGGGTCGCGGGTGATGTCGAAGACCTGGCAGTCCAGGGCCGTGAAGCCACACCCGGTGGCCCACCGCCGGGCCCGGCGGACGAAGGAACCGCCGAGGTCCGTGAAGCAGTACTCGACCTCCCGCCCGCGCAGCGCCGCAGCGACGATCCTGGTCAACTGGCCGTTCCCGCCGCCGACTTCGAGCACCCGCAGCGGCCTTCCCGGGGCCGAGTCGGCCAGGTCGGCCAGCAGGCGTCCGAGCAGGTCCGCGTAGACGCGGTAGTTGCTGGCGTCCAGCAGGGTGCGGAACGCCTGCTCCAACCGTGCGGGATCGCCGTTCGGGAAGAGCACGCCGACGGCGTCGATGTCGCCGCTCAGCGCCGCCGGGAAGTTGCGTACGCAGTGGTCGAGGAAGGAGATCGTCGGCTCGAAGCCGGGCAGCAGGGCGTTGGCAGCGGCGGAGTCGAACAGTTCCACCTGCTCCGGTCCGAGCAGGACCTCGACCCGGTCCCCCTCGCAGCGGACGACGCCGTCCTCGTGCAGCACCTGGAGGAAGAAGTCGAGGAACTTGACGAACGCCGGCAGGATCCGCATCCGCTCGGCGATCGCGGCGCGCCGGTGCACCACACCGGCCCGCAGGTCGACTCCGCCGTCCCGCAGGGTCCGGTACACGTGGCTGCCGCAGAGCCGGTTCAGGACCGCGCCCACCGTGTCCCGGTCCCAGGCGGCCCCGGCAGCCCCGGCGAGTCCGCGCTCGGCGGCGGACAGCGCGGCCTCCCGCTGCCCCAGCTCGGGCAGGGTCCCGGCGCCGGACACCGCCGCGAGCGCGAGCCCCGGCCCGGTCCCCTCGTCGAGCCAGCCGGACCACTGCGGCTCGGGCGGCAGGGGACGCCGTTCCACCAGGGTGAGCTTGGCCCGGCGCTGCCGCGCCAGCCGGCGCGCGAGGAGCACGGGCACCTCGGCGGGCCCGCCGGTGAGGACGAAGCTCCGGCCCGACGGGGCCGTGTCCGTCGGACGGGCCTCGTAGCACTCGACATGGCGCGTGCCCGCGCGGAACGCGACGACGGTCTCGGCGACGCCGCCGGCGAGTTCGCCGACGATGCCGTCGGCGGCCTCGGCGAGCCGGTCGTCCACGTCCACGCAGACCAACGCCAGCTCCGGATGGTCGGCCGCGATCGCGCGGCAGAAACCGGTCAGGGCCGCGCTGCTCGGTGACGGGTCGTCATCGGCCGTGATCCGGTGCAGCCCGTGCGCCACCAGGGCGAGCTGGACCTCGTCGTCCTCGGCTCCGGCGAGCAGCGCCTCCACCCATGCCCCCGCCAGGCGCAGTTCGTCCCCCGGGACGGGCGCCGGGGCTCCCGCCGCGCCGGGGCCGCACTCCAGCACGATGTGGCGGGGCAGCCGTCCGCGCTTCCGCAGCGCGCCCAGCAACGCGGCCACGTCCTCGGGGTGTGCCGGGTCGAGGACGAAGCCCGTGTCCTGCGCGGCGAACGCCGCGCCGCGACGCACCCGGACGACGCTCTCCCCCTCCTTCTCCAGGCGGTCCGTCAGGGCCTGGCCCAGCTCGTCACCGGCCACGACCAGCCACTCACCCGGCTGCCACGCGGCTCCGTCGAGACCCGGACGCGGTGCGGGAGTCCAGCGACGGACCTGGCCGACCGGCACCTCGCTCCCGACCGGCGCCTCGCTCGCGACGGGCGTCACCGCGGCATGCGGCGACGGCGCCGCGGCTGCGGCGACGGGCTCGATCCAGTGGCGCTCCCGCTCGAACGGGTGGCCGGGCAGCGGCACCCGGTGCCGCTGCTGGCCGGCCCAGAACTCCTGCCAGTCCACCGGCACACCGGCGCAGTGCAGGGCGCCGAGCGCCTCCAGCAGCGCCTCGCCATCCGTCCGGGCGTCCTCGGCGCCCCGCGCCGAGGCGATCACCCGGTGCGCCGGGACGCCGCTGCGGCGCACCATCGAGGTGAGCGTCCGCCCGGGGCCCACCTCCAGGAAGACCTCCGCGCCCTGCTCGGCGGCCGTGCGGACGGCGTCGGCGAAGCGGACCGTCCCGCGCAGCTGCCGGGCCCAGTACCCCGGGTCGCCGAGCTCCTCGGCCGACGACACCCGGCCGGTGAGGCAGGACACCACGGGGATCCGCGGCGCACCCGGGTCGAAGCGGGCCACCTGCTCCTCGAAGGGACCCACGACCGGGTCCAGCATCGCGGAGTGGAAGGCGTGCGAGGTGCGCAGCCGACGGTGCTCCACCCCCTGGGCGGACAGCCGCCGCTCCAGCTCCTCGATCGACGGGTGGGGGCCGGCGGCGACGCAGTGCTGCGGGCCGTTCACGGCCGCCAGGGAGCAGTCCCCCAGCAGGGGCAGCAGCGCCTGCTCGTCCAGCGACACCGCCAGCATCGCGCCGCCGGGCATCCCGTTCATCAGCCTCGCGCGTTCGATGACGAGGTCGAGCGCGTCCTCGAACCGGAGGACCTCGGCCAGCGTCGCCGCCACGTACTCGCCCAGGCTGTGCCCGATCAGCACGCACGGCCGCACGCCCCACGCCGTCCAGAGCCGGGCGAGCGCCAGCGTCACGGTGAACAGGGCGGGCTGGGTCAGCCAGGTCTGGTCCAGCCGCTCTCCCGCCCGCTCGTCGTCCGCGGGGTCCGGCCAGATCACCCGGCGCAGGTCCACGCCGAGCCGGTCGGCGGCGTGCTCCGCGCAGCGGTCCACCACCTCGCGGAAGACCGGCTGGTCGGCGAAGAGACCGGCCAGCATCCGCACCTGCTGGGCGCCCTGACCGGGGAACACGAAGGCGACGCCCGGGGCGTCGGCCCCGGCCACCCCGGAGATCGGCGCCGACGGACGGTCTCCCTCCAGAGCCTCGATCGCCCCGGCGTGATCCCGGCACACGATCGCGCGCCGATGCGGGTGCGCCCGGCGGCCGGTGCTCAGGGTGAACGCGAGGTCCGCCAGCGGCGTGTCGCCGGCCGCCCGGAAGGCGTCCGCCAGTTCGGCGCCCAACCGGTCCAGCGCCTGCGGCGAGCGCGCGGAGAGGACGACGAGCTGCTCGTCGCGGGAGGGTCCCGACGCCGGACGGACCGGCGCCTCCTCCAGCACCACGTGGGCGTTGGTCCCGCCGATGCCGAAGGAGCTCACCCCCGCGCGCCGAGGCGCCCCGTCCGGCGCCGCCCAGGGACGCAGCTCGGTGTTGACGTAGAACGGGCTGCGGGCGAAGTCGATGGCCGGGTTCGGCTGCTCGAAGTGCAGACTCGGCGGGAGCCCGCGGTGCCGCAGTGCCTGGACGGTCTTGATCAGGCCGGCGATCCCGGCCGCCACGTCGAGGTGGCCGACGTTGGTCTTGAGCGAACCGATCGCGCAGTACTGGCGGCGGTCGGTCTGTTCCTGGAACGCCCTTGTCAGGCCTGCGAGTTCGATCGGGTCCCCGATCACGGTGCCGGTCCCGTGCGCCTCCACGTACCCGACCGTGTCCGGTTCGACGTCCGCGAAGGCGAGCGCCTCGGCGATGACAGCGGCCTGCCCGGTGGCGCTCGGGGCGGTGAACCCGGCCTTCGCGGCGCCGTCGTTGTTCACCGCCGAACCCCGGATCACCGCGAGGATGTGGTCGCCGTCGGCGACGGCCTCGGAGAGCCGTTTCAGCAGCACCAGACCCATGCCGCTGCCGAACCGCGTCCCACCGGCGGCGGCGTCGAAGGCCCGGCAGTGCCCGTCCGGCGAGTGGATGCCGCCCTCGTGGTACTGGTAGCCCACCCCGTTCGGCAGGATCGCGCTCGCACCGCCGGCGACGGCGAGGTCGCACTCGTACCCGAGCAGCGCCCGGCACGCCTGGTGCACCGCGACGAGGGAGGTCGAACAGGCGGTGTCGACCCCGACGCTCGGACCGGTGAGGTCGAACTTGTGCGAGATCCGGGTCGGCGCGAAGCCCTTGTCGGTGGCGAAGAAGATCCGCTGCATGCCGACCTGCTCGATGAGCTCCGGACGGCCGAGCAGGTTGTTCACCAGGTAGGAGGGGAAGCCGACGCCGACGTAGACCCCGGTGGTGGCGGTCAGCGTCTCCGGGTTGTAGCCGGCGTGGTCGAACAGCGCCTGGGTGCCCTCCAGCAGCATCCGGTGCTGCGGATCGAGGATGGCCGCCTCCATCGGCGTCAGTCCGAACAGACCGGCGTCGAACTGCTCCATCCCGTCCAGCACGGTGGCCGCCCGGACGTACCCCGGCTCGCGGAACTGCCGCTCCGGGACGCCCGCGGCGAGCAGGTCCTGGTCCGACAGCCAGGTGACGGACTCGATGCCGTCCGCGATGTTGCGCCAGAACTCCTCCGGATCCCGGGCTCCGGGGAACCGGCCGGCCATGCCGATGACCGCGATGTGCTGGATGTCGTCGTCGGTGTCACGCTCATTCACGAGCTCTGCCTCCTGCGCTGCTGCCGCCGGACGGCGGCCCTCTGCTTGTTCGCCCGGTCGTCGGCGCGCCCGCGCTCGGCGTCGGCCGCGCCGCCGGAGCCCAGACGGGCGGCCAGGGCGGCGATCGTCGGATAGGTGAAGATGTCGACGAGCTCGATCGGGCCGAGGCCCGAGCCGTGGATGCGGCCGTGCAGCCTGGCCGCGAGCACGGAGTGGCCGCCGACCTCGAAGAAGTTCTCGTGCACGCCCACCGAGTCGCGCCCCAGGAGTTCGGCCCAGATCCGCTGCAACGCACCCTCGGCCTCGTTGCGCGGGCCCACGTACCCGACCAGGACTCTCGCGGAGACCTCGGTGGCCGATCGGACCAGCGCGCTGCGGTCGGTCTTGCCGTTCGGCGTCAGTGGCAGTGCGCCGCGTTCCACGAACCTGGAGGGCACCATGTACTCGGGCAACAGGCCGCGCGCGTGCGCCCGCAGGGCCTGCTCGTCGCAACCGGCGTCCCCGCGGGGGACGACGAAGGCGACCAGGCTGCTGTCGCCCTCCCCGTCCCGCCGGGCGATCACCGCGCACTCCGCCACGTCCGGGTGGGCACCGAGGACGGCTTCGATCTCGCCGGCCTCGATGCGGAAACCGCGCACCTTGATCTGGTGGTCCACCCGGCCGAGGAACTCCAGTCGGCCGCCGCCCAGCGACCGGGCCAGGTCACCGGTGCGGTACATGCGCGCACCGGCGGCACCGGCGAAGGGATCGGGCAGGAACCGCTCGGCGGTCAGCCCCGGCCGGTCCCAGTACCCACGGACCACGCCGGTCCCGCCGACGAAGAGCTCGCCGACGACCCCGGGCGGCACCGGACACAGGTGACGGTCCAGCACGTACAGCGTGGTGTTGGCCAGCGGTCCGCCGACGGTGACCCGGCCCGACGCGTCGACCTCCAGCGGCTGCACGGCCGACCAGACGGTCGTCTCGGTCGGGCCGTACATGTTGAGCACCTGCTCGACGCCGGATGTGCCGAGCCGCTCCACCAGCTCCGGCGGCGCCGCGTCGCCGCCGACCAGCAGCTGCCGCAGCGGGCCGAACCCGGCTCCGCTCCTGTCCGCCTCCAGCAGCATCCGGGCGTAGGCGGGAGTGCACTGGAGGTGCGTCACCCCGTGCCGGGACAGGGAGTCCGTCGGCAGCCGCCCGGACGCCTCGGTGAGCAGCCGGCGGACCGTCACGACATGGTCCAGTGCGGAGAGCGCCAGTTCGTCGTCGATCCCGAAGTCGACGAGGCAGGCGATCTCGTCGACCCCCGCGTCCGCCAACTCCCTTACCAGGGACGCGCAGTGCTCGGGCGTGCCGAAGAGCGCGCTGCTGCCCGCGAAGCGCTGGTACGCGTGCTCGACGATCAGCTCCCGGTGCTGCACCGGATCGAGGCCGAGCCCCTTGGCCAGCCCCTGCATCAGATCGATCGAGCTGCGCAGGTAGTTCTTGAACGGCTCGCGGACAGCCTCCCGGGCCACGTCCGGGTCGGGGTGGACGAAGGTGTGGATCATGAGGGTCACCACGCCCTCGTCGTGTCCCGCCTCGGCCCGCGCGGCGCGGTACACACCGATCTTGCGGGCCAGCTCCTGGACGTTCTGCCCCAGCAGGTGGGTCAGCAGGTGGGCACCGGCCGCACCCGCCTGGCGAAACGTCTCCTCGCTGCCCGCCGCGGTGGCCCAGACGGGCAGTTCGGGCTGGACGGGCCGGGGCAGCGTGGTGACCTCCACCTCGGCACCGAGTCCGTTCGCCCGCCGCACGGCCTCGCCGCGCCACAGAGCTCGCACCGTCTCGATGTCCCGCCACATCCGTTCCTTGCGGTCGGCGAACCGCTCCGGTGCCAGCACGAAGTCGTTCGGCTGCCACCCGGACGCGAAGGAGAGGCCGACCCGTCCGCCGGAGAGGTTGTCGACGGCGGCCCACTCCTCCGCGACACGCAGCGGATCCTGCAGCGGAAGGACGACGCTGCCCGCCCGGAGGGCGACCCGCTCGGTCACCGCGGCCACCGCGGCGGCCAGGACCGACGGGTTCGGGAACGCGCCGCCGAAAGCGTGGAAGTGCCGTTCCGGGAGCCAGACCGCACGCAACCCGTTGGCGTCGGCGAAACGCGCTCCGTCCAGCAGCATCCGGTAGACGTCGGGCCCCCGGCGCTCGCCGGAGTCGGAGGCGAAGTAGAACAGGCTGAAGTCCACCGGGCGGGACGGTGCGGAGCCGCCCGTCCCGGTCCGCCGCGCGGGCGACGCCCACCGTTCGGTCTCGATCACCACGCGGTAGCCGCGGCACAGGGTCCACAGCAGCTCGACGACCGAGATGTCGAAGCAGACGCTGGTGACCGCGAGCCAGACCGGCTGCTCGCCCGCCGGCTGCTCGCCCACGGCCCGGTCGAGGCCCGCGAACAGGTTGGCGACGTTGCGCCGCGTGACCATGACCCCCTTGGGCCGACCGGTCGACCCCGAGGTGTAGATGAGGTAGGCGAGCGCGGCCTCCGGGGTCGTGCCGAGCGGCGTCGGCGCGAGCCGATCGGCCTCCTGCGCGAGCGTGTCCAGGGCGACGAGCTCGCCGGGACACCCCTGGACCGCACGCTCACCCGCCCGGTCCACCAGGCACAGCGCGATCCCACCGTCGTCGGCCATGTAGCCGAGGCGCTCCGACGGGTACTCCGGATCCAGCGGCAGATAGGCGCCACCGGCCCGGACGACGGCCAGCATGGCCACCACCAGCTCGATCGAGCGCTCGGCGCACAGACCGACGCGCACCTCCTCGCGCACCCCCCGCGCGCGCAGTGCGGCGGCCATGCGGTCGACCCGCTCCCCGAGCTCCCGGTAGGTCACCGACCGCTCGCCGCAGACCAGGGCCACCGCCTCCGGGGTCCGGCTCACCTGGGCGTCGAACTGGTCGAGCCAGGGCAGCTCGCCCAGTTCCACCGACGGCCCGCTCGCCTCGGCGCGCAGCTCCTGTTCGGCCGCGCGGGACAGGGCCGGCACCTGCGAGACCGGCTGCTCCGGGCGCGCGGTGACGGCGTCGAGGAGCGCCAGGAAGCCGTCCGCGATCCGCTCGACGGTCGCCTGCTCGAAGAGGTCGACGTTGTAGGTCCAGGAACAGACGAAACGCCCGTGCGCCTCCTGCACGGCCAGGACCAGATCGTAGGGGGCGCCGCGCTGGCCGGAGGCGGCCAGCGGCACGAGGGAAACCGGCTGCCGGCCCGTGTCCGCCTGCTGCCAGACGTACATCACCTGGAAGAACGGGGAACGGCGCGGGTCACGCACCGGGTTGAGGCGCTCGACCAGCAGCGGGAACGGAAACGGGTGGTCCAGCGCCCTCAGCAGGGTGCCGCGGGTCCGCCCGAGCGCCGTGAGGAACGTGGGGTCGTCCGCGAGCCGCGTGCGCACGACGACCGGGTCGGCGAAGAAACCCACCGTGTCCTGCACGTCGGCGGTGCGCCGGTTGGCGGCCGGCGTACCCACCACGACGTCGTCCGATCCCAGGTGCTTCTGCAGGAGCACCTGGAACGCCGACAGGAACAGCATGTTCGGCGTCGCGTCCGCGTCGCGTGCGACCCTGCCGACCGCGGCCGACAGCCGGTGGTCCAGCTCCACCGTGAGGCGACCGCCGCGGAAGGTCTGCACCGGCGGGCGCGGCCGGTCGAACGGCAGCCTCACCTCCGCCAGGTCGGCGAGCTCGTCGCGCCAGAACGACAGGGCGTCCGCCGCGCTCGGACCCGACAGCCAGTGCTGCTCACGTCGCACCTGCTCGGCGAAGTCCACACCGCGCGGCACCGCCGCCACGGCGTCGTCGGCTCGGTACGCGGCCAGCCACTCCTCGACGATCAAGTCGATGGAACGCAGGTCCGCGGCGATGTGGTGCACCACCAGCGCCAGCACCGGACGCCTGTCGTCCGGACCGCTCCGCACCAGGGCCGCCCGGATCGGCACGTCCCGCTCGAGGTCGAAGGGCCGGTCCACGAACGCCTCGGCGAGGCCTTCGACCAGGTCCTCCGCGGCGGTCTCCTCGACGAGGACCGACCCGGGAACCTCCGCCACGCACCGCAGCGGCTCGCCGTCGTTCCAGAGGTAGGTCGTCCGCAGGACCGGATGACGGGTCATGACCGAGCGCAGCGCGCGGTCGAGCCGCCCGGCGTCGAGGGCCTCGTCGGTACGGGCCACCAACGCGAGGTTGTAGGCGACGCTGTCCGGGGTCAACCGCTGGTGCAGGAGCAGACTGCGCTGACCCGCCGTGAGGGGAGCGGCCGGAGCGGACCCGGCCGCCACGCGCAGGTGCTCCACGATCGCGTCACGGCGGTCCCGCACCTGCTCGAGCAGCGCGGGCGTCAACTGCTCCTGCGCCCCACGGCACTGGAGGCGGCCCTCTTCCAGGAACAGCCTGATGCCCAGGGTCTCGACCCTGGCCACGAACTCGCGGACGTCCTCGGTCATCGCCGGCCTTCCCTCCCCACCCTCGCCCATCAACCCAGGTCCAGCTGAATGTCCGCGGCCCCCGGCCGCGTTCCCTGCGCGCGCAGCCGTAGCAGCGCGGCGAACTCCCCGACCGTGTGCACGGCGGCCACGTCGGACAGCGTCAGCCGGTGTCCGAGGCCGGTGTCCAGATCACCCAGCAGTCGCACCGCCTTCAGCGAGTCGCCGCCGAGTTCGAAGAACCGGTCCTGGACGCCCACGCGCTCGACCCCGAGGACCCTGCCCCACGCGTCGGCCACCGCCTGCTCGATCTCGTCGCGCGGCGCCGTGTACTCGGCGCGGGCCCGCTCCTCGCGCGGGTACTCACCGGCCAGGTAGGCGGCGCGCACGGCGGACCGCTGCAGCTTCCCGCTGGAGGTGCGCCGGATCCCGCCGCGCGGAACGAGGACGACCTCCCGGACGGCCACCGCGTGGCAGGCGCCGACCCGTTCACGGACGGCCGCGACGATGGCCCGGCCCTCCTCCGCGGCGGCCCGGCCGGCGGTCTCGACGGCCAGCACCAGTTCCTCCCCGCGCTCGTCGCCGACCGCGAAGGCCACGCACCGGCCGCTGCGGATCCGCGGATGTGCCTCCTCCACGGTCCGTTCGAGGTCGTGCGGGTAGTGGTTCCGGCCGTGCAGGACGATGAGGTCCTTGACCCGACCGGTGACGAACAGGCCGTCCGGTCCGGCGAACCCGAGATCACCGGTGCGCAGGAACGGGCCTTCACCGGTGGCGAGCGTGGCCCGGAAGACCGACTCGCTCTCCTCCTCCCGGCCCCAGTACCCCTGCGCCACGCTGGGGCCGCTGACCCAGATCTCCCCCACTGTTCCCTCGGGCGTGCGCGCACGCGTCGCCGGATCGACGATCTCGACGCGCTGGCCCGGGTCCGCGCTCGGGCCGCAGCCCACGACCACCCGTGCCTCCGCACCCGGTGCCGCCTCGCGCACCCGGTGGCGTTCGAGCTCTGCCGCGTCCAGGCGGGCCGTGCGGTCGCCCCCGGGCTGCGCCGTCACCACGAGCGTGTTCTCCGCCAGTCCGAAGGAGGGGTGGAAGGCATCGCGACGAAAACCCGCGCCGGCAAAGGCCCGTGCGAATCGGTCCAGCGTCGCGTGGTGAACCGGTTCGGCACCGGATATCGCCACCCGCCAGTTGCTCAGGTCCAGGCCGAGAATCGCTTCGGGATCGGCCTCGGCGGCCTGGGCCGCCATTTCGTAGGCGAAATTCGGGGCGGCGCTGACATATCCCCCGTAGTGCGACATCGCACTCACCCAGCGCAACGGATCGCGGAGAAACGCGAACGGCGCCATCAGCTGTGCCCGGCCGCCGCAGAAGAGCGCCATCAGTATTCCGCCGATAAGGCCCATGTCGTGGTAGGGCGGGAGCCAGAAGACGCCGTTCATCCGCCCCTCGATGCCGTAGGCGTCCCGTCCGGCGCGCAGGTTCTCCAGCAGATTCCGGTGCGAGAGCATGACGCCCTTCGGCTGCCCGGTGGAGCCGGAGGTGTACTGCAGCACGGCCAGGTCCTCGGGCCGGGTGTCCGGCGCCACCCAGGCGTCCGCCGACTCCGCGGAGACCGAGGAGGAGACGATCCACTCCACTCCGGAGAACTCCTCGTGCAGGGAACTCCCCGACAACCCCGCCATGTCGTCGACCAGCACGCAGCGCGGGGCGGCGTCGGCCACGATCGCGCGGACCCGCTCCAGTCCGCGGTTCAGCCGCGTCGTCTCCGGCGGATAGGCGGGCACCGCGATCGTGCCGGCCAACATGGCGGCGTAGATCCCGACCACGTAGTCCGCCCCCGGCTGATTCAGCACCATGACGCGGTCACCGGGGGCCGCGTGGCACTGGATTCGGGCGGCCAGGGCTTTGGCACGCTGCAGCAGCTCGCGGTTGGTCAGCTGTTGTTCGTGCCAGTTCCTGCGGTCCGAGAAGCGGTCGACAAAGGTGTAGGTGATTGCGTGCGGCACTTCTTCCGCACGCTGCCGAAGCAAATCGTTGAGATCTCGGACAATGGGATCGGAGCTCTGCTTCGACACGGCCTGACCCTTCATAAGGAGCGCGTTTCTGCTGGTCAGGCTATCGGCACCCGCTGAAACCTCCGTGAAATCCCGCTGCGGGCCAGTGAAGCAGTACTGCGCCGCCTCGGGCGGACATCCTCGCGACCCGGAATTCCGGCCGGTGCGGCGACCGCATATCCACTCGGGCTCGCGCGAAGGGTCCCACGACGCGTCTCGGGTGGACGGTTCAGGCTTTCCGGTGGCCCGGCGGCGCCCCGCGAATCGCGGCGCGGCCGGCCCGGATCGCCCGCCCCGCGGACGAGCACGGCGTGGCGAGCCCGTGGGTGGTGGAGCACCACTTCAAGGTGGCCGTCGACGGCCGGGCCGCGGACCCGATGCTCGACGGGTGCTCCGCGCTCGCCTTCGCCGCCGCGCGCACCTCGCGCGTCCGGCGGGGAACGCCGTGCACCGGGGTGACCTACCGTCATCCGGGCCTGCCGGGAAGGCTGGTCACCGGCCTCGATGTCCTCTCCGGCGGGTGCGCACACCTGGGTACCGGTGCCGCCCGGAACGAGGACGAGCGCCTTGCTCCCGGAGCGCCCTTCCCCTGGCCCTCCGAACGGTTCGAGCGACTCCGGGAGACCCTGCAGATCGTCCGAAGATGTCCGACGGCGACGACTCGCCCTACGCAGGACGCCATGACCGGCTGCCCCGGCCACTCAACTCGCCCGCACCACTGGGGTGGTGGACTCCCGCCGCCCGCCCCCGCCGGTCCTGCTGGGCGGCACCGGCGAGCACTCGACGAAGGCCACGAGCGGGTGGTGGCCGAAGTGGACCTGTCCCTGGTCGGCATCGACTCCACCACCGCGCGCTCACCACGACGCTGCCGGGACGCACCTGGGCGAGGGCTTCATCACCGCCCCGGAGAAGGCTGCCACCGAGGAGAAGAAGACCGGGCCGAAGGGGTCGGCCGCGAAGAACAGAACGGGCAGGACACCGGGGACGCACCCGAGCGGCAGGAGCGACGACGCATCCGGCGTCGATGGAGGCTCCGGCTGGAGGCCGCCCTCCTGGGAGGCTCCAGGGGTGGAAGGACCGGCAAGGTTCACCTGGCCGCCGACCGGACATGCCGCCCGCCGGCGTTCGTCCTGACCGCTGGACAGGCCGCGAACAGCCCGAGGACAGTCCGCAGTTCGCCCCGCGCCCAGGAGGATCCGGGTCCGCGGGCCTGTCGGCCGTGCCCGCACGCGGCCCGGCGCGGTCGCCGGGGACAGGGCTCACCCGTCCTGCGGCAACCGCGCCCACCTGCGCAGGCGCGGCATCAGGACCGTCATCCCGGAGAAGGCCGACCAGGCCGCCGACCCGGGGGAAGAAGGGATCGAGCGGCGGCCGACCCGTCAGCCACGACACCGATCTCCACCAGGAGCGGAACACCGTCGAGCGCCTGATCAACAAGCTGAGGGCCTGGTGAGGCGTCGCCACCCGGTACGACGAGACCCCGGACAGCCACCTCGCCGACCTCACCTACGCGCCTCGACGATCCGGGTCAAGGATCCCACCCGGACCGCCCGTTGAGCACGACTCGATACGCGCCCCGGAACGGAGTCGTAGCCGGCCTGCCGGTCCCCGGGCCTGCTCAGATCGCGAGTCCGCCGTCGATGCCGAGCACCTGCCCGGTGATGTATCCCGACCGGGCCGAGACGAGGAACGAGACGAGGTGGGCCACGTCCTCGGGGGCACCGAACCGGGCCAGCGGGATCTGCTTCAGGTGCTTCTCCCTCGTCACGGACGACATCGACGACATCATGTCGGTGTCGACGAATCCCGGTGCCACCGCGTTCGCGCGGACGCCGAGCTTGCCGTACTCCTTGGCGAGGGCGCGCGTGAAGCCGATGATCCCGGCCTTGGAGGCGGAGTAGTTCGTCTGCCCCACCGAGCCGTACACACCGGCGATGGACGACAGCGTCACGATGACACCCGTCCGGCGCTTGATCAGAGACGGAAGCGCAGCTCGGCAGACGTGATAGGTGCCGTCCAGGTTGGTGCGGACCACATCCTGCCACTGGGCGTCGTCCATCAGCACCAGCGGTCGGTTGCGGGTGATGCCCGCAGCGGTCACCACCGCGTCGAGGCCGCCCAGTTCGGCCACGGCCGCCGCGACGAAGTCGCGGGTCTGCGCGGCTTCGGCGACGTCGACTCGCCGGACGAAGGTCCGGGCGCCGTGCCGGGCCGCCGCCTCGGCGGTCTCGTCGGCGGCGTCCGACCGCGAGCGGTAGCAGAACGCGACGTCGTAGCCGTCCTCGGCGAGGCGGGTCACGATCGCGCGGCCGATGCCCCGGGAACCGCCCGAGACGAGGGCCACGGGCCGGGCGGCCGACGCGGTGTCCCGGGCCGGTACGGCTGTCTGCCTGTCGCTCATGCGGACTGCCCGTTGAATGCGGTGGTGATCACGCTGTGTCCTTCGGGATGGGGTGGAGGTACGCCGCCGTCGGGTCACGGCGCCGCGGAATCGGAGTGCGGGGCCGCTGTTGCGTTCGCAGGACGGCCGGTCAGCAGGATCGACCTGGCCCTGCCGTGGCCCGGTCCGCCCGCCGTGGCGAGCGCTGCCCCCGCCGTCGCTGCGGATTCAGTGGCCGGCGTCAGTGCGCGTCGTCGTCGAGGCGGGCGACCGACTCACCCCCGCAATCAGGCTGCGCCGGGAATTCTTCACCATCGAGGGCCTCGGGTGCGCGAAGGGCCGATCCGACGACCGCAATCGGTTCCTCGCTCAAAATCGACATCCTCTTCGTGTGTCGAAATCACCATTCGTGCCCGGGTGACGCTATCGAAAGCTGCTGAACCGGGTGTGAACTGTGGCTGAGGGCCGATGAAGCCTCACTGCGGACGAGTCACCCTCAAATGGCACGTGACCTCCGGCGTAGGCTTGCACCCTGGGTACTTGATCATGTTGAACCATTCCGGGGCCGGCCGGCCGTACTGCCGTGCCTGTCCCCGGTGTTCGGGTGGGGGTAGTCGCTGTGTCGATCGAGTTCGTTCGCCGTCTGGATGGCCTGGTCTACCGCTTCCGCCGAGACGGCACGTTCAACGGCAGGCCGTCGTTCAAGCGGCTGGACCTGGAGCTGTGGTGCCGGTGGCTGCCGGAGCGGGGCTGGTGCACCGTCGGCGCTGACGGGGTTGCCAACTCCTGGCCGCTGTCGGGTCGGACGGGCCAGGAGATGTTCCCGCCCCTCGGCCCGTGGCGCAGTTGGAAGGCCGGCAAGTCGTACCTCTACGATCTGCGCCGCATCGACGAGGCGGGCGGGGAGGCCGACGCGCCGTCGTCCGGGCCCGTCCAGCGTGATCACCTCACCTGACGAGGAGGATCCGGCGACGCTGGAGCGGAAAGCCCGATCCGGCCGTGGCTCTGCCCCCTGAGGCACTCGATCCGGCTGTCCCGGCCCTCGACCGGCCCGCTGTTCCGAAGCGGGGCGGGCCCGGCGATCACGACGCCGGGGTGCCGTCCGCCGCCGAAGTGCCGGACCTGGCACGGCGGTTGTGATCGGAGAGCGCCGCGGACGGCAACGCGTCAGCCACTCGGCGCCGCGTCGTCGTACCGCACCCTTCCCGAGCTGCCTGCGATGCGGCACAGTCGTCCCGTCCCGGCGCGCGGCCGCTTCCCGCGGCACCAAGCCCTGACCGTCAGCTTGCGGCTGGTGCCTGAGGGGACCTCGGGGCCTGATCACACGATTACCCGGAAGCCGCCGGCGGACTACTCGCCCCCTGATGTCCGGGCTAGACCTCCGGGGCCACGTCGTCGGCACCTTCGTCCGGTCCGCAGGGTGATCCGGAAGAGGGGGGGCGGCCCCCCCCCCCCCCCCCCGGCCGCCCCAAGGGGGGGGGCCCCCCGCCGGGGGGGGGGGGCCCCCCGGGGGGGGCGAGGGATTATGAAAAAAAAACCCCCCCCCCAAA
>NZ_JBHJVK010000049.1:39684-67867 GCF_042264695.1 Kitasatospora sp. NPDC056138
GGTCGGGGCTTTCCCCCGGGGGCATCGTCGTGGCCACGTTGGTCGGGTCGGCTGGGTTAGCCGCAAGAGGGGGCCCGGCGCCCCGCGAACCGCCGGGCCGACTCCTGGACGTGCGCCAGCCTGCGCAGGCTGAGCAGCACCGGTTCGTACAGCACGGTCAGTGCGACGGCCGCCTCGATCTGCCCGGCCGCCGTGGGCTGCTCCTCCACCGCGTCCAGGTCGGCGACGGAGAGCTCGGCGGCGATGCGGCCGTACGGCAGCAGGTGCGCGGTGTCGCAGGGGTAGCCGAGGCGGACGAGCGCGGCGACGGAGGCGACGAGCGTGCCGTGGGCGGGGGAGGGCTCGTCGTGCATGCCGCGCCAGCCCAACTGCTCCAGCAACGCGTCCACCGAGCGGCGCGCGACCCCGGTCGCCTCGTCGTCCTCGGCGGGGCCCGGGTCGTGCGGCAGCGCCCGGGTGGCCGCGCCGAGCCGCATGTGGTGGTCCAGCGACGTGTCCTCCGCAGTGGCGATCACCTTCCGCGCGACGGCCACCGGCACCTTGCCGATCTGGATCAGCGCCCGCACCAGACGCAACCGGCGCAGGTGCTCCTCGCCGTACGCGGCCTGGGTGGCGGTGACCCGGTGGCCGGGCTGGAGCAGCCCTTCCCGCAGGTAGTACTTGATCGTCGCGGTGGAAACCCCGCTGCGCTCGCTCAGTTCGGCCAGTCGCATCCTCTTGCACCCTCCATTGGATAATGTCACTATCCAAGCATGGATGGCGACGCTATCCAATGAGAGGGGAGCGGGGGGCTCGGCATGGGCACGGCACCGACAGCGGGGCGGGTCACGACGGCGGCCGAGGGGGAGGTGGTGGTCTTCCTCATCGGGATCCGGATCAACCGGTGGCGGGCGGTGCGCCACTGGCTGCCCACCTTCACGGCCATGCCGCGCATGCTCAGGGAGCTTGCGCGCGAGGAGGGCAGCGGGCTGCTGGCATACCGGGGGTACTCGGCCGGGCTGCGCACCCACACGGTCGTCCAGTACTGGGAGTCGCGCGAGAAGCTGCTCGCCTACGCCTCGGCCCCGGACCGGCAGCACCGACCCGCCTGGGCCGCGTTCAACCGCCGTGCGCGGAGCGCCGCGGGGAGTGTCGGCATCTGGCACGAGACGTACATCGTGCCGGCGGGCTCGTACGAGGCGATCTACCACGCCATGCCGCCGACCGGGCTCGGAGCGGCCCACGGGGTCGAGCCGGTCGGACGGCGGGGCGAACGGGCTGCGGAGCGGTTCGCGGGCTGACGGCTGCAGCGGATCCCGCCGGCCGTCACCGTCGCGGAGCCGGCGCGGCGGGCGACGGGTCAGGCGAGCCGGAAGTTGTCGGCGAGCGCGTTCATCTCCACCTCCAGCAGCGTGTGCGGCTCGTGGCCCATCCCGTCGAACTGCCCCTCGACCTCCAGACTCACCACTCCGTGCATGCGGGTCCACGCCATGACGGCCCCGGCCAGTGCGCGGCCCGCGTGGTCCGTGCCGGTCGGTGCCCCGACGTAGTGCGCCACCCAGGCGGCGACCGCCGGGTCCCGGCGCGCCCACTCTGCCATCTGCTCGACCACGGGCAGCACCGCGGGGCCGGGCTGCGCCGACTCGAAGACCTGGAGGAACGGCCCCAGCGCCGCACGCGCCTGCACGAGCGTCTCCGGCGGGGCGCTGTAGCCGGGCAGCGGCGTTCCGGCGATCAGCAGGTAGCGGTGGGGCTGCCGCACGGCCCACTCCCGATAGCTGCCCGCCAGGGACAGCAATCGGTGACGGAGGGTGTACTTCACGGATGCCTCCGCGGCCTCCCCCACGGTCGCGGCAAGATCCTGGTACGCGTCGCCGATGAGGGAGCCGAGCAGGTCGTCCCGGCTGGCGAAGTAGCGGTACAGGGCCGGACCGGAGAGCTCCAGCTCCTTGGCGATGCGCGTGAGGGCGATCGCCGCGATGCCGCCCTCGGCCAGCTGGCGCAGGGCGATCTCCTTGATCTCCGCGCGGGTCTGCTCCCGGTACCGGGCGCGTGGCCCCCCAGTCGTCATCTTCGCTTCTCCGTCCTCGCCGTCTCTTCCGTGCGATCCATCGTAGCTCGCGTTCTCAGGTCTAACTCCTGCGAGCGGAATCTCGATGCCTGGCCGGCACCGGACACCTCCAACTGGTGGCGGCACGGAAGAGGGATTGCGTCACTCCATAGAGACAGTTACAGTCCATAACAGAAGCGATCGATAGTAACTCCTAGTCGGCTTCTCCACCCGTAGCCACGGGTGCTCACCCCGCACCCACACCTGGCAGCACAGCCACACCGGACGAATCGAGGCTCCCCCATGACCGGCAAGCCCTACCTGACCGGCCACTACACCCCCGTCACCGACGAGATCACCGCCACCGGCCTCACCGTCGAGGGCACCCTGCCCCCGGAACTGACCGGCCGGCTCATCCGCAACAGCCACAACCCCAAGCCCGGCATCACCCCGACCCACTGGTTCAAGGGCAGCGGCATGGTCCACGGCATCCGGCTGCGCGACGGCCGGGCCGAGTGGTACCGAAACCGCTGGGTGCACACCCCCGCTCTGGACGGCGCCCCCTACCTGACCGACAACGGGCCCGACCTGAGGGCCAGCACCGCCGGCACCCACGTCATCGAACACGCCGGACGCCTCCTCGCCCTGTGCGAGTCCGCCCTCCCGTTCGAGCTGACGGCCGGCCTGGAGACCGTCGGCGCCTACGACTTCGGCGGCAAGCTGACCTCCGCGATGACCGCCCACCCCAAGGAGGACCCCGTCACCGGCGAACTCCACTTCTTCGCCTCCTCGCCCTTCCCGCCCTTCCTCATCCACCACGTCGCCTCTCCCGACGGCCAGGTCCTGGAGAGCCAGGAGGTCCCCGGGGCCACCGCCGCGCTCAAGCACGACTTCGCCATCACCGAACACCACGTCGTGTTCCTGGAGGGCTCCGTCACCTTCGACACGAGCGAGCACTCGGGCATCCCCTACGGCTGGAGCGACGCCCAGCAGGCCCGGATCGGCATCATGCCGCGCGGCTCGGGCGGCGCGGACCGGGTTCGCTGGTTCCCCGTCGACCCCGGATTCGGAATGCACTTCGCCAACGCCTACGAGGACGCGCTCGGCCGCATCGTGATCGAGGGCCCGACCGTGGGCCGCGACGGCTGGCAGCGCTCCTGGAACTGGTGGGTCGGCGCCCCGGACCGCGGAGCCGAGCCCAACAGTGGCTCCCGCAACCGACGTTGGACGGTCGACCTCGCGGCGGGCCGGGTCGAGGAGGAACAGATCGACGACCTGACCGTGGAGTTCCCGACCATCAACGACTCCTACATCGGGCGCGAGCACCGCTACCAGTACGCGCTCTCCTTCCCCGACGACCTCGGCATCGGCAACCACACCCTGGTCAAGTACGACCGCCGGACCGGAGGCCGCCAGCTCCTCCCGGTCGGGACCGGCCAACTCCCCAGCGAGGCCGTCTTCGTCCAGGCCCAGGACGCCACCGACGAGGACGCCGGCTACCTCCTCACCGTCGTCAGCGACCTGAACGCCGACGCCTCGAAGCTCCTCGTCCTGGACGCCTCCGACCTCGCCGTCCCGCCGATCGCCACCATCCACCTGCCCCGCCGGGTCCCGGCCATGATCCACGGCTCCTGGATCCCCGACAGCGCCCTCTGAACCATCCCGTCCGCCGGAGCGACGACGATGGCACGGCGGCCCGACGCCGTGAACCTCGACCGCACCACGGCGCTCACCGTGCGGCGGGGCGGACACGGGCACCGCTCGACGCCCCGGGCGGCGTGACCACCGGCCAGGACGACAGCCGAGACGGTGTCAGCGGCCTGTCGTACAGTCTCCATCCGTGACGACGACCCTGATGACGTACGCAGGCACCACGGCTCCCGACGCACTCGCGACCCGCACCGGCGGGGTGCCGCTGGCCCCGGCCGGGACCGCCTGGCCGCAGTGCTCCACCTGCGACGGGCCGATGCAGTTCCTGGCCCAGATACTCCTCGACGACCTCGGCCGCCACGCGGGCCAGGGCGCCGTCGAGGGGCGGGGCGTGCTCGCGCTGTTCATGTGCCAGAACGACCCGGGCATGTGCGACGAGTGGGACCCGCAGGCGGGCGGCAACCGCGCGCTGGTCTTCCCCGCGACCGCGCTCCAGCAGATCCCGGTGCCCACGCTGGACGAGGACCAGGACCAGGACGAAGACGAGGAGGACGAGGAGGACGAAGACGAGGACGACGAGGAGGACGACCAGGAGTCGCTCCTGCTCGGTGCCGTGAGCGCCGTCGCGTACGAGACTCCGTCCACTCCAGCGGACTACGGTCAAGCCTACGAGGAGTGGGCGAGGCAGCCGGGCCGGAATCCCCTCGACATCCTCGGCCAGCTGGGCGGGCAGCCCGAGTGGCTGCAGAACGACGAGACCCCTGTCTGCCCGGCCTGCGCACGGGAGATGAGGCTCGTCGTCCAGCTCGAGGAAGGACGGGACCACATGACCGCGATGAACTTCGGCGGTCGCGGCGAGGCCTACGCCTTCGCGTGCGAGCCCTGCGCAGAAGCCGTGTTCCTGTGGCAGTGCTGACCGCCGCCGCAGGCTCGGCCGCAGCGGCCTCGGTGGCGTCCAGTCGGCCGTGACCGGCGGGACCAGCGGGACCCGCGGTCCACCATGGGCCTCAGGGGCGGACGCTGAGCACGGTCTTCCCGCGCGCCCGGCCGCCCTCGACCGCGAGCAGGGCCGCCACGGCCTGGTCGAGCGGGAAGACCTGCTGCACCACGGGCTTGAGCTCGCCCGACTCCACCAGGCCCGCGAGCTCGGTCAGTTGCGCCCCGTCCGGGTGCATGAAGAACGCGCTCACAGCGACTCCCCAGCGCTCCCGCTGGGCCTCGATGTCGGGGACGAGGACGATCGACACCAGCGCGCCGCCCGGCTTCAGCACGCCGAAGGAGCGCGCCTGGGTGTCCCCGCCGACGGTGTCGAGGACCACGTCCACCGCTCCGACGACCTCCTCGAACTTCTCCTTGCGGTACTCGACGATCCGGTCGGCCCCGAGCCTTCGGGCCTGTTCCACACCGTCCGCGCCCACGGTGGTGACCACCTCGGCGCCCAGGTGCTTGGCGATCTGGATGGCGGCGGCCCCCACACCGCCCGTGCCGCCGTGGATCAGCACCCGCTGGCCCGCCCGCAGCTGCGTCTGCTCCGTCAGGGCCTGCCAGGCGGTCAGCGCGACGAGCGGCAGCGAGGCCGCCTCCTCGAAGGAGAGCCGCGCCGGCTTCGCAGCCACCAGGCTCTCGTGCACCGCGACGAACTCGGCGAACCCGCCGCCCACCCGGGGGTCGACCCGGCTGAAGACCTCGTCGCCCACCGCGAACGCCGTGACGCCGTCGCCGACCGCCGCGACCACGCCCGCGACCTCGTTGCCCAGGATCCGGGTCTGCGAGAGCTCTCCGGGCTGCATGAACCCCTTCACGGTCAGGTGGTCGATCGGGTTGACCCCCGCCGCCCTGACCTCGATCAGCACGTCCTGACTCCCGACCTCGGGGGCGGGCACCTCGGCGACCGTCACCACGTCAGCCACCCGGCCGTACTTGTTGATCACTGCTGCCTTCACGGTCTGCTCCTCATGTCGTTCTGCCCGTGCGTGCGTACCTGCGTGCGTACCTGCGTGCCTGCGTGCCTGCGTACCTGCGTGCGTCTGTGTGTGCCCGTGCACGGCCGGCCGGGACGGCCAGTGCCCCGGCCGGCCGACGGCTCCGGCGGCGACCTGCTTTCAGCCGGCGAGCGTCCGGTCGGCGAGACGGACGAGCATCTTGCCCGTGTTGGCGCCGCGCATCATGCCGAGGAAGGCCTCGGGCGCCTGGTCGATGCCGTCCAGCACGGTCTCCTCGGTGCGCAGCCCACCGTCGGCGAGCCAGCCGGCGGCGAGCCGGGCGTACTCCGGTGCGAGGTGGTAGTAACTGCCGACCAGCAGGCCGCGCAGGGTGAGCTGCTTTCCGATCGCGGCGGCCAGGTTGCGGGGGCCGGGGACCGGCTCGGTGGCGTTGTACTGGCTGATCGCCCCGCACAGGGCGATCCGCCCGCCCGGGCGCATCGCACCGATGGCGGCCTCCAGGTGGTCTCCGCCGACGTTGTCGAAGTAGACGTCGACGCCCTCGGGGGCGGCCTTCGCGAGCTGGTCTGCCAGCGAGCCGGCCCGGTAGTCGATGGCCGCGTCGAAACCGAAGTCCTCGACGAGCTTCTTCGCCTTCTCCGGCCCGCCGGCGGATCCGATCACCCGCGAGGCGCCCAGGCGGCGCGCGATCTGACCGGCGACGGAGCCGACCGCACCGGCGGCACCGGAGACGAAGACCACATCGCCCTCGGCCACCGGTGCCACCTCGGTCAGGCCGGCGTAGGCCGTCAGGCCGGGCATGCCCAGCACGCCGAGGTAGGCGGAGGCCGGAGCCAGCGAGACGTCGATCTGCATGACCGCCGCCGCGTCGACGACGGCGTACTCGCGCCAGCCCAGCTGGTGCAGCACGGCAGCGCCGACCGGGACGGCGGCGGACCGAGAGGCCACCACGGTGCCCGTCGCTCCACCGCTCAGCGGCGC
Source organism: Kitasatospora sp. NPDC056138 (assembly GCF_042264695.1). NCBI lineage: Bacteria > Bacillati > Actinomycetota > Actinomycetes > Kitasatosporales > Streptomycetaceae > Kitasatospora > Kitasatospora sp. NPDC056138. The sequence continues at coordinate 46,288 of NZ_JBHJVK010000049.1, forward strand.
GCCCAGGTCGAACGGGGGGATGTAGGAACCGGTGCCCGCGTTCATCCGCCCCCGCATGTAGGGATCGACGGACATCCACGTGTTGCGCACCAGGAGCTGGCCCTCACCGGGCTCCGGGATCGCGCTCTCCACCAGGGCGAAGTTCTCGGCGGTGGCCTCGCCGGCGGGGCGGGACACCAGGTGGATCTCCCGCTGGGTCTCGGGCCGGGTCCGGTGCCGGTCGGTCGGGGTGTCGGTCATGGCTCTGCTCCTGGGATCGGGGTGCCGGGCAAACTGCTCCGTGAGGAGTATTTGACCTTACGTTCCAGAACTTACAGATTCTGGAACGTAAGGTCAAATAGGTGCGGCGCCCGCCCCCGGGCTTGGGTACGGTAGGGCCATGGGAAGACCGCGGACGTTCGACGAAGAGGCGATCCTGGACCGGGCGATGCTCCTGTTCTGGCGCAAGGGCTACGAGGCCACGAGCATGAACGACCTGGTGGAGGAACTGCGGCTGGGGCGCGGCTCGATCTACGCGGCATTCGGCGACAAGCACCAGCTGTTCGTCCGGGCACTCGGCCGCTACCTCGGACGGCAGGCCGACCTGCTCACCTCCGCCCTCGACGACCGGCAGCCCGCACTCCCGCAGCTGCGGCACCTCTTCGAGACGCTGCTGCAGTCCGACTCCGCCTGCAGCGGCGCGGGCTGCTTCAGCGTCAACAGCATCGCCGAGCTGCTGCCCGGCGACGCCGCCGTCGCGGAACTCGCCCGAACCGGCCTGCGCAGTGCGGAGGACGCGTTCACCGCACAGCTCGAACGGGCCCGGGCGGCCGGGGAGCTGACCGCCGCCGTGAGCCCGCGCAACGCCGCCCGCCTGCTGCTGGCCCAGGTCCAGGGGCTGCAGATCCTGCGCAAGGCCGACCCGGATCCCGAGCTCCTCACGGCCTCGCTGGACTCGGTGTTCGGGCTGCTCCGCAGCCCGTCGGCGGCCAGCGTCACCACGCCCGCAGCCACTGCACCCGCCGCACCCGCAACCGCGTCCGCCGCACCCGGCGAAGCGCCCGTCACCGCCCCGGACCGCGCCGCCGAGCCCCTGCCGGCGACCTGACCCGGGGCTGCCCGCCGGTGCCGGCGCGGCGGCCGAACCGCCGCGCAGGTAACGCGAGGCGGTTCCGCCGCGGCGTTCCACCGCGCCTCGGGGCTGCGACGTCAACATGAGTCCACCTCACGTTGGTGATTCGCGCGTGGAATGCCGGATACGGCACAGTAGGTCCATGAAGGCGCAGACGAGCGGTCGGCAGCGGGCCGGAGCAGGCGTGGCGGCGCGGCGCCGGCCGGTGCAGCAGCGCAGCCTCGAACGGTACGAGCGGCTCCTCGACAACTGCGCGCACCTGCTGGACGAGGTCGGCGCCGGAGCGCTCACCACCAAGGAGGTGGCGCAGCGCGCCCAGGTGCCGATCGGCACCCTCTACCAGTTCTTCTCCGGCAAGGAGAGCCTGCTCGCCGCGCTCGCCGAACGGAACCTGGACCGCTTCCTCGACCGCCTCGCCCGCCGCCTGGACGCCGAGTCCCCCCAGGGCGTGGCCGGTTTCGTCGACCTGGCCGTCGAGGAGTTCGTCGCCATGAAACGCGCCGTCCCGGGCTTCTGCCACGTCGACTTCGGCCTGGTCGAGCAGCTTCCCGAGGGTGTCGACGACGACCTCCACCTGCTGGACACCGACCTCGACAACAACGCCGCCGTGGCGCTTCGCCTGCAGACCCTGGCCGGTGGGCTCTTCGACACCCCCGGCTTCCCCGTCGCGCTGCGGGTGGCCATGGAGTGCGCCGACGCCGTGCTCAAGCTGGCCTTCCGCAACGACCCGGACGGCGATCCGGCCCTGATCGCCGAGACCAAGCGGCTGCTCCGCTGCTACCTGGCCGACCACCTGCCGGGCTGACCGGACCGGGTGCGGCCGGGGAGTCGGCACGGCGCGGCATTGCGGCTGTCCCGATCACGCCGCACAGTGGAAGGCGGGACGGCTTCCTGTCCAGCTGGGGCGGGACGGTCGCCCACCGTACAGCCCGCACTCCCTGAGGAGCAGATCATGCAAGCCGCGATAGGTGACCAGCTCCACATCCACAGCAGGTCCGTCGGAATGGTGGATCAGAAGGGCGAGATCATCGAGGTGCGCGGAACCAACGGCGAACCCCCGTACGTGGTCCGCTTCGAGGACGGTCACACGGGCCTGATCTACCCGGGTCCCGACTGCAACATCGAGCACCAGGAAGCACTCCGGTAACCACAGCCGAGCCCGCGGCCGGGAGCATCAGACCATGCCGGAGCCGCCCCTTCCGGGCCCGTTGGCCCACCTGGCTCCGCTGCTGGACAGCTACGGCTATCCGGCTGTCGGAGCCCTGGTCTTCCTGGACAACTGCGCGGTCCCGGTGCCGGGCCAGACCATTCTGGTGCTGGCCGCCGTCTACGCGGGCACCGGGCGGCTGAGCATCGTGGGGGTGGCCGTGGTCGCCGCCTGCGCCGCCGTCGCCGGGAACTGCCTGGGCTACCTGATCGGCCTCACCGGCGGCCTGGCGCTGCTCCACCGCTGGGGCCGCTACCTGCTGCTCACCGAGGAGCGGTTGGCGAAGGCCGACCGCTTCTTCGGCGTCCACGGGCCGAAGGTGGTCGTGGTGGCCCGCTTCATCGACGGACTGCGGCAGACCAGCGGCATCATCTCGGGCGCCGCCGAACTGCCCTTCCGCCGCTTCATCGTCGCCGACGTGATCGGCACCCTGCTCTGGGTCGGCCTCTGGTCCTCGATCGGCTACGCCGCGGGTTCCGACATCGGCACGCTCTACGCCCAGGCGCTGCGCTACCAGGTCGTCTTCCTGATCGCCGTCGCGGTCGCGGTCGTCGCACTGGTGGCGCTGAAGCTGCTGCGCCGCCGCCGGCCCGCCGACCGGGCCGGACAGGACGACGGCGACGACAGCGACGACAGCGACAGCGACAGCGACAGCCCACGAACCGCTCAGGGGCGCAGCGAGATCACCTCGAACGGAGACGCGTAGGTCACGCCGAGCCGGCTGCCGGCGGCCCGCCCGGCCTCCTCCAGGAAGGTGTCGGGGTCGGCCATGCCGCCGCCGAGCCCGTCCAGGTACGCCTTGTGGGCCTTGAGCGAGGCGATTCCCCGGTCGAGGAAGCCGGTGGTGTCCACCGCGTGCCGGGCCTCGGGCGAGGCGGCGGCCCAGACCTCGCGGACCCCGTTCCACGGTGCCAGGCCCTCGTCGCCCAGCTCGGTGAAGATCCAGCGGTTGCCCGCGTCCCGGACCCCGTCCAGGGTGGCCCGGCCGACGGCGATGTGGTCGGCCTGGTTGGGGACGTTCCCGCCGTAGCTGTCCCGGAAGTTGGTGGTTATCACGATGTCCGGGCGGTACTTGCGGACCGCGCGGGCGATGTCGCGGCGCAGCGCGAGCCCGTACTCGACCACGCCGTCGGGGTGGCCGAGGAAGTCCACGTCGTCCACGCCGACCAGGGCGGCGGAGGCGATCTGTTCGGCCTCGCGCAGCGGGCGGCACTCCTCGGGCGCGAGCGAGTCGATGCCCGCCTCGCCGCTGGTGACCATGACGTAGCCGATCCGCTTGCCCTGGGAGGTCCAGCGGGCGACGGCCGCCGCGGCGCCGTACTCCATGTCGTCGGGGTGCGCCACCACGGCCAGGGCGCTCTGCCAGTCCTCGCGGAGGGGCTGGTACGGGGGAAGCGACTGCTCACTCATGCTGCGGCTGGCCTCATTCGGCAATCTTGAAGGAGTAGTTGAAATCGGTGTGGCCGACGTGGCGCATCATGTTCAGCCAGAACGGCATCAGCATCTCGGTGGACCTGGCGGCCGAGATCCCGCCGAGGTCGACGACGACCTCGGCGGGCCAGCCGAACTCGCCCAGCAGTTCCCTGACCCGGGCCTTGGCCTCGGGGTCCTCCCCGGCGATGAAGAGGTTGTGCGCTCCGGGCACCCGGCCGGGGTCGACCATCAGCGGTGCGCTGAGGGTGTTGAGCGCCTTCACCACCCGGGTGTCCGGGAACTCCCGCTGGATCTGCTCGCCGATGCTGTCGCTGTTGACGGGGTCGAGGGTGACCTCGCCGTCGGGCGCGAAGACCAGCGGGTTGGAGACGTCGACCAAAACCTTCCCGGCCAGCCGGTCGGCCCCGGCCAGGCGCAGTGCCTGGAGCGAGACCGTACCGGCGGTGGCGTTGATGACCAGCTCGCCGAAGTCGGCGGCGTCCGGATAGGTCCCGGCGTGCCCGTAGGGGCCTGCCTGGTGGGCCCACTCGGTGGCCGCCGCGTTGTCCCTGCTGCGCGAGCCGAGGGTGACCTGGTGTCCCAGTGAGACCAGTTTGGCCGCGAGGGTGCGGGCGACGGCGCCTGTGCCGATGATCCCGATCCGCATGGTCCGTCTCCCGTTCCGGTTGCTCCGGGCACGATGCGCCCGCCGCTCACGGTCGAACCATAGCGGCGATCGACCTGGCCCGGTGTCATCCGGCTGATATGTCGTCAGCTCCGCCGGTCCGGCGCGGGACTACTCCACCGTGACGCTCTTGGCGAGGTTGCGCGGCTTGTCCACGTCGCGCTCCAGGGCGACGGCCGCGTGGTAGGCGAGCAGCTGGAGCGGGATGTTGAGCAGCAGCGGGTCCAACTCGGGCTCGCTCTTGGGGACCACGATGCAGTGGTCGGCGAGCTTGGCCTCGGGGGCGCGGTGGGCGATGGCGAGGATGCGTCCGGAGCGGGCCTTGATCTCGCCGAGGGTGGTGAGGTTCTTGTCGAGCAGCTCGTCGTCGGGAACCAGTGCCACGGTGGGCAGTTCGGGGCTGATCAGCGCGAGCGGCCCGTGCTTGAGCTCGCTGGCGGGGTACGCCTCGGCGTGGACGTAGGAGATCTCCTTGAGCTTCTGCGCACCTTCGCGGGCGACCGGGTAGCCGCGCACCCGGCCGATGAACATCATGCCCGCGTTGTCGGCGTACTCGGCGGCCAGCTTGGCCACCAGCTCCTCCTGGTCGAGGATTTCGCGGATCTGGTCCGGCAGAGCCTTGAGGGCGTCCACGATCCGCCGGCCGTCGGCCGGGGAGAGGTCGTGGATCCGGCCGAAGTGCAGGGCGAGCAGCGCGAAGGCGATCACGGTGGAGGTGAAGGCCTTGGTGGAGGCGACCGAGATCTCGGGCCCGGCGTGCAGGTAGATCCCGCCGTCGCACTCGCGGGCGATGGCGCTGCCGACGGTGTTCACCACACCCAGCACCCGGCCGCCCTTGCGCTTGATCTCCTGGACGGCGGCCAGCGTGTCGTAGGTCTCGCCGGACTGGCTGACCGCGACGTAGAGGGTGTCGGCCTCGATGACGGGGTTGCGGTAGCGGAACTCGGAGGCGGGCTCGCTGTGGGCCGGGATCCGGGCCAGTTCCTCGATCAGCTGGGCGCCCATCTCGCCCGCGTAGTAGGCGGATCCGCAGCCGAGGATCTTCACCCGGCGGATCTCGCGCAGCTCACGGGCGTCCAGGTTGAGGCCGCCGAGGTGGGCGGTGGCGAAGCGCTCGTCCAGGCGGCCGGAGAGGGTGCGCTCGACGGCGGCGGGCTGCTCGTGGATCTCCTTGAGCAGGAAGTGCTCGTAGCCCGCGGTGTCGTAGGAGGCCACCTCCCAGTCGACCGTGGAGGGCTGGTGGGTGGTCGGGCGGGCGTCCTCGGTGAAGGTGCGGAAGCCGTCGGCGCGGACGGTCGCGAGCTCGCCGTCCGCCAGGTGCACGACCTGGCGGGTGTAGCGGACCAGGGCGGCGACGTCGGAGGCGACGAACATCTCCTTCTCCCCTATGCCGAGCACGATCGGGCTGCCGTTGCGGGCGACCACGATCCGGTCGGGCTGGGCGGAGTCGAGGACGGCGATGCCGTAGGTGCCGACCACGTGGCCGAGCGCGGCGCGGACGGCGTCCTCCAGCTCGGTGCCGTCGGCGGCGTGCGCGGCGATCAGGTGGGCCAGCACCTCGGTGTCGGTCTCGGAGCTGAAGGTGACGCCTTCGGCGCCGAGGCGGGCGCGCAGCTCGTCGGCGTTCTCGATGATGCCGTTGTGGACGACGGCGATCCGGCCGCCGTTGTCGACGTGCGGGTGGGCGTTGGCGTCGCTGGGCACACCGTGGGTGGCCCAGCGGGTGTGGCCGATGCCCGCCGTCCCCTTGCCCCGCTGGTTCGAGAAGAAGTGCGCGGGGACGGCGGCGGCGAGGTCGGCGACCCGGCCCTTGACCTTGCAGACCTTCACGCCGCCGGCCTTGCCGGTGACGGCCACTCCGGCGGAGTCGTAGCCGCGGTACTCGAGTCGCTGCAGGCCCTCCAGCAGGAAGGTGGTCGCATCCTTGGGGCCGATGTAGGCCACGATTCCGCACATGGGTGGTACTCCTTCTGTTCGGTGCTGTCGGTAGGGCTCAGCCGTAGACGATCCGGCGCAGCTGACGGGCGGACAGCTCTGGCGCCGTCACCCGGCGGACGGCCAGCTCGGCGCCGATCCGGGCGAAGATCTTCTCGTTGGTCAGACCCCGTGCCTGCAGCTCACCGTGACGGCGGCGGACGAACTCCTCGGTGGGTTCGGAGAAGTACGCGAGCACCTCCGCTATCACTCGCGCGGCCTCGCCCGGACCGAGTGGAGTGGTGCGGGTGAGGTGGGCGAGCAGGTCTTCGTGAGGGTGCGGTGAGGCGGACACGAGTGGGGAGCCTATGCGGCCGCCGCCCCATGATCCAAGAATCCTGCCCGAAATCGGGCAGATCTTCGGGCATTCAGCCCCTGTCCAAACCCTTGAACGACTCAATATTTGAGCGTAGCGTCATGATGCGTACACGTATGGACACCTTGGGAGTTCGCATGTGCGGGATCACAGGCTGGGTCGCGTTCGATCAGGACCTCACCACGGCACGGACCACACTGGACGCGATGACCGCCACCATGGCCTGCCGAGGGCCGGACGCCGGCGGCGTGCACCTGGAGCGGCACGCCGCGCTCGGCCACCGCAGGCTCGCGGTGATCGACATAGCGGGCGGCGCGCAGCCGATGACCGTCGAGCAGGACGGACGGCTGCTCGCCGCCCTCACCTACAGCGGCGAGGTCTACAACCACCTGGAGTTACGGGCCGAACTGGAGGCCGCCGGCCACCGGTTCCGCACCCGCAGCGACACCGAGGTGGTGCTGCACGCCTACCTCCAGTGGGGCCACGAGTTCGCCGCCCGGCTGAACGGCATGTTCGCCTTCGCCCTGTGGGACGCCCGGACCGAGGAGCTGCTGCTGGTCCGCGACCGGATGGGCGTCAAGCCGCTCTACTACCACCGCACCGCCGACGGCGTGCTCTTCGGCTCCGAACTCAAGGCCGTCTTCGCGCACCCCTCGGTTCGGCCCGCGGTGGACCTCGACGGGCTGCGGGAACTGCTCGGCATGACCAAGACCCCGGGGCACGCCGTCTACCGGGGCATGGCCGAGGTGGAGCCCGGCCATGTGATCCGGATCCGCCGTCAGGGCCTGACGGCCCACCGGTACTGGTCGCTGGAGGCCAGGGAGCACACCGACGACCTCGACACCACCGTCTCCACCGTCCGCGCACTGCTGGACGACATCGTGGAACGGCAGCTGATCTCCGACGTCCCGCTCTGCACCCTGCTCTCCGGCGGTCTGGACTCCAGCGCCGTCACGGCGCTCGCCGCGCGGGCCCTGTCCGCCGCCGGACACGGCCCGGTGCACTCCTTCGCCGTCGACTTCGTCGGGCAGAGCGAGAACTTCCACGCCGACGCGGTGCGCGCCACACCCGACAGCCCGTACGCGAGAATGGTCGCCGAGCACGTCGGCGCCGACCACCGCACCATCGAGCTGGACAGCGCCTCCCTCACCGACCTGGTGCACCGCGACGCGGTGCTGCGCGCCCGCGACCTGCCGGTCGGCTTCGGCGACATGGACACCTCGCTGCTGCTGCTCTTCCGGGCGGTCCGGCAGCACTCCACGGTGGCGCTCTCCGGAGAGTCGGCGGACGAGCTCTTCGGCGGCTACCACTGGTTCCACGACCCGGCCACCGTCGCGGCCGACGCGTTCCCCTGGGTCGCCTCGATGGCCGAGATCACCGGCCCCTCCGCCCGGCCCGGCGCCGGGCTACTCGCCCCCGACCTGCTCGCCCGGCTGGACCTGGAATCCTACCGGGCCCAGCGCTACCGCGAGGCCCTGGCCGAGGTGCCGCACCTGGACGCCGCCGACCCGTTCGAGCGGCGGATGCGGGAGGTCAGCTACCTCAGCCTGACCCGCTTCGTGCGCATCCTGCTGGACCGCAAGGACCGGATGAGCATGGCCACCGGCCTGGAGGTCCGGGTGCCGTTCTGCGACCACCGGCTGGTGCAGTACGTCTTCAACACCCCCTGGGCGATGAAGAGCTTCGACGGCCGGGAGAAGAGCCTGCTGCGCGCCGCCGTCCGGGACACCCTGCCCGCCGCGGTGGCCGACCGGGTCAAGAGCCCCTATCCGAGCACCCAGGACCCGGACTACCCGCTCGGCCTGCGGACCGAGCTCGCCGAGGCCACGGACGACCCGAAGGCACCGATCCACGCACTGCTCGACCCGGCCGCCCTGGCCGACACGCTCCGTCCGGACAGCGACCCGCAGGCCAACCGGGCCGCCACCGAGCTCGCCCTGGACCTGAACGCCTGGCTGCGCGGCTACGAGGTGTCGCTGGAGCTCTGAACCCCGGGTGACCGGGCGCGGGCCCGCTCGTTGACCGGAGCGGCCGCGCCGCACGGCGGGGTCGACACCCGACCCCTGGCGGCGGTGCGGCCGCTCCACCCGAACAGCTCTTCCACCCGGCTGTCCTCGGGCCGATACCTCCAGGATGGGAAGAGAACCTGTCCGAAGCGATCCGCCAGGGGACATGCGCATGCAACCGCGAATCTTCGCGATCATCACGGCCGCCCTGCTGGGCGCACTCGGGCTGGGAGCGGCCGCCGTCACCCCGTGGGTTCCCACCGCCGCACCCGCCGTCGCCCCCGGCCCGGCCGCCGCAGCCGCGGGGTCGCCCGCGCCCACCGGCGACCCCGCGGTGTGGACCCGCAGCACCCTGCGCAACAAGCTGATGGCCGAGATGGACGCCAGCGATCCCGGCGTGGCACTGGCCGACCTGGACAAGATCATCAAGAAGTCCCCGTACACCGTGCGGTTCTGCCACCCGATCGCGCACGAGCTCGGCCACGCCGCCGTCAAGCGCTACCACGAGGACTTCCAGAAGGTCATCTCGTTCCCGCACGAGACCTGCGCCGCCGGGTACCTGCACGGCGCCGTGGAGGAGATGCTCGCCAACTCCAAGAGCCCGGAGGAGGACATCCTCACCCTCTGCGCCCCCGCCAACAAGGGACCCTGCATCCACGGCGTCGGCCACGGGATCATGTTCGTCACCAAGCAGGACATCCCCTCCGCCCGGGCGCTGTGCAGCAAGTTCCCCACCGACTCCAAGCGGATCACCTGCTCGGAAGGCCTGTTCATGCAGCTCTTCGCGCCGGACGAGGAGGACGAGAACGCCAAGGCCAACCTCCCCGCCGACCGGATCGCCAAGGAGCCGCTCTACCCCTGCCCGGAGCAGCCCGCGCTCTTCCAGTCCGCCTGCTACTTCTACGCGCCGACCCTCTACCTCAGCTCGCACGACTGGCAGGACCACCCCGAGGTCTTCGCCGCAGCCCTCAAGTGGTGCCTGAACGGCCAGGCCACCGGCGGCGCGAACGACTGCAGCCGGGGCGTCGGCTCGCGCACCATGAAGTACAACCTGGACCGCGAGGACTGGGCCGCCCAGCAGTGCGCCACCGCCGCCGACGCCTGGCAGCGCAAGGCCTGCACCGAGGGCCTGGTCAGCTACTACACCGTCAACTACACGGACGGCGGCGCCGCCGGACGGCTCTGCAAGAAGATCACCAACCCGGAGATCACCGGTTACTGCCGCAGCGCGGGCGGTCTGTCCAGCACTCTGGACTGACCCCTCGACCACGGCCGTACGAGTCGTATGATCTGCGCAGCCAGGTGCGCCGAGGACGCCGCGCCCCAGTCCCACCCGCTGGAGCAGCACCATGAGCGACGCCGCCCCCGAATCCCCCGCGCCGGCCTCCGCGCCCCGCTCGCCCGACGACTTCCGCGCCGCCGCCCGCGCCACCGCCGACCTGGTCGCCGACTACCTCGACGCACTGCCCGGCCGACCGGTCTGGCAGCCGATGGACCCGGCCGGGCGGACCGCGCTGCTCGACGCGCCGCTGCCCGCCGAGGGCCGCCCTCTCACCGAGCTGCTGGAGCTGATCGGCACCCGGGTGATGCCCGCCCCGATGGGCAACGGCCACCCCCGCTTCTTCGGCTGGGTCAACTCCGCCCCCGCGCCCGCCGGGGTGCTCGCCACCCTGGCCGCCGCCGCGATGAACCCCAGTTCCGCCGGGGGCGACCACGCCGACGTCCACCTGGAGCGCGCCGTGGTCCGCTGGATCGCCGAGCTGGTCGGCTTCCCGCACCCTCCCCCGGCCTCCGACCCCGGGCTCCCGCACGGCGGCGGCATCCTCACCTCCGGCACCTCGATGGCCACCGTCCTGTGCCTCGCCGCCGCACGCAACCGCGCCGCCCGGCTGGCCGGGTGCGACCTGCGCGAAGAGGGCCTGGCCGGTCTGCCCCCACTGGTCGGCTACGCCACCGCGGAGACCCACTCCTGCGTCCGGAAGGCCGTCGAACTGCTCGGCCTCGGCAGCCGGAACCTGCGCACCGTCGCCACCGGCCCCGACGGCCGGCTCGACCTGGCGGCGCTGCGCGCCGCCGTCGCCGAGGACCGCGCCGCCGGGAGGCTGCCCTTCCTGGTGGTCGCCTCCGCCGGAACCGTCGGCACCGGCGCCGTCGACCCCTTCGAGCCGATCGCCGACCTCTGCGCCGAGGAACGGCTCTGGCTGCACGTGGACGGCGCGTACGGCGCCTTCGGCGTGCTCGACCCCGCCATCGCCCACCGCTACGCCGGGATGGCGCGGGCCGACTCGCTCGCGCTCGACCCGCACAAGTGGCTCGGCGTGCCGGTGGACTGCGGCTGTGCCCTCGTCCGGCACACCGAGGAGCTGCGCGGCACCTTCAGCCTGGTGCCCTCCTACCTGCGCGACGAGACGGCGGGCTCGTTCGGCTGGTTCTCCGAGTACGGGATGGAGCAGACCCGGCCGTTCCGCTCGCTCAAGGTCTGGGCCACCATCGCCCACCGGGGCCGGACCGGGATCGCCGCCGACATCGCCCGCTGCACCGCGCTCGCCCGGCGGCTCGGCGAGCTGGTCGAGGCCGACCCGCAGCTGGAACTGCTCGCACCCGTGCAGACCTCCATCGTCGCCTTCCGGTACCGCCCGGCCGGTGCCGACGAGCAGCTGGTGGACGCGGTCAACCGGGAACTGCCGACCGCCGTCCAGCTGCGCGGCCGCGCCTTCGTCACCGGCGCGGTGTACCAGGGCCGCGAGATGCTGCGGGCCTGTCTGCTGAACGCCGCCACCACCGAGCACGACCTGACCGTCCTGCTGGACGAAGTGCGCTCCGCAGCAACGGAACTGACGGACCATCGGATGATCCGCTGAGCGTACTCCGGTGGTTCGGAAGCCGCCCGGAGGCGGGCGGAGACATTTACCGGCAGGTCACGGGGGATTCGTGATCGTGAAACACCGGCGGGACAGCATGACCGTATGGACACCTCGGCAATTCCGGCCCACCGGCCCACCACCACCTCCCGCGCCCAGCGCCGCACCGCCCGCGCGCACCGCTGGCGCCGGGACACCACGGAACTCGCGGCGGTCTTCACCGCCTGCGCCGTCGCCGACCTGGTCGCCAACGTGGTGGTGCACGGGCACGACGGACCGGTGCTGCTGCTCGGCTCGGCCGCCGCGCTGCTCGTCACCGCGGTGTGCCACGTCTGGTGGGCACACCGGCACCCGCACCCGCCGACCGCGCCCGATCCCGGCGCACCGCCCGGGGAGGCAGAGGTGACCGGACCGCTGAGGGACTTCGAGCAGACGGCGCTCTGGCGGGTCCGCACCACCGTCCCCGACTCCCCCGGCAGCCTGGCCCGGGTGAGCACGGCGCTGGCCGGCCTCGGGGTGAACATCGTCTCGATGCAGGCCCACCCGCTGCCCGACGCCACCGTGGACGAGTTCCTGGTCCGCGCACCGCGGACGCTGGCCCGCACCGAACTGGCCGCCGCGCTCGCCGCCGCCGGGGGCCGGGACATCTGGACCGACCCGGCCGACGCGCACGACCTGGTGGACGTGCCGACCCACGTACTGGCGCTCGCCACCCGGACCGCACTGGACGCCGCCGAGCTGCCCGTCGCGCTGCGGCAGCTGTTCGGCCGCTGCGCGATCCGGCAGTACCCGGGCGCCGGCCGGCAGGCCGCGGCCGGGGTGGACGGCCATGTGATGCGGCTGCCCGCGCCCTCTGGCGACCTGATCGAGCTGACCAGGCCGCAGCTGCCGTTCACCCCGACCGAGTTCGCCCGCGCCCAGGCCCTGGTCGAGCTGGACAGCCTGCTCGGCCCCCGGGTCCCCAAGGTCGAGGACCGCCTCAGCCTCCGGGCCGGCACCGATCTGACGGTCCGCCGGGCGGACGCCGACGACAAGGCCGCCGCGCTGGCCATGCACCACCGCTGCTCGAAGGAGGCGCTGCGCCGGCGCTACCACGGGCCGGTGAACGACGCCGACCGGTACCTGGACCACCTACTCGACCCCCGGCACGGCCAGACCCTGGCGGTGGAGACCACGGAGCGGCGGATCGTCGCGCTGGCCCATCTGATGTGGGACGACGACAGCGCCGAGGTGGCCCTGCTGGTCGAGGACGACTGGCAGCGGCGCGGGCTCGGCGTGGACCTGCTGCGGCGGATGGCGGCACTGGCCCTGGAGGGCGGGGTGCGGACGGTGTACGCCGTCACGCACGCCTCCAACACCGGGCTGATCTCCACCATGCGGAAGCTGGGTGCCCCGCTCGACTACCAGGTCGAGGAGGGCACCCTGGTGATCACCGCTCACCTCACCGAGGCCGCCGAACGACTCCCCGCCCCCTGGCCGGCCGGCCCGGGCCGCTGAGGACCCGCGCTCCGCGTGGGACAGCGGAGCACGGGACAGCGGAGCGCGGGACAACGGAGCACGGGACAGCGGAGCGCGGGACAGGGACGCCGGGAGCTGCGCGGAGCAGCGGTGCCGGGAGCTGCAGTGGTCCTCGACGGCCCGGGCCGGTCGGCAGGCGTCCGCACCGAGCGCGGTGCGCCACCCGGCCTCCCGGTCGGCGGTGCACCGCGCTCCGCCGGATCCGGGGCGGCGAAGAGACCCTCCGCTTCCCGCAGTTCCCCGTGCTCCGGTCCGGTTCCGTCCGGTTCCCCCTGCTCCCGGAGGACCCTGCGAGGCCGCCCGCACCGACCCGTGCAGAGGGCCTCGCCGAGGGCCTTGCCGAGGGCCCGTCAGGGCCCCGCCGGTACAACCGAGGCAGGCCAGACCGGGTCCGGGACTCGGACCCGGCGCGCGGAGTGGGTAGGCTGGGCCCGTCCCCGCCGCCCGACGGTCCCCGTACGACCGAGGGCGGTGCCGCAGCAAGGAGGAACCACTGAGCATGCCAGGCACCGATTCGGAGGCCACGGCCGCACGCGAAGCCTCACTGCCCGCCCGTGCCAAGCTCGCCGTGACGGCTGGCCGGGTTGCCGCCGCCCTCTCCCAGAAGGCCGGCCGGGGCAGTGGCTCGGTGATCGGCGGCAAGGTCGCCCTCAAGCTCGACCCCGATCTGCTCGCCACCCTGGCCGAGCACCTCGACGTCGTCCTGGTCAGCGCGACCAACGGCAAGACCACCACCACCCGGCTGATCGCCGAGGCCCTGCGGGCCGCGGGCCCGGTGGTCTCCAACGCGCTGGGCGCCAACATGCCCGCCGGTATCACCGCTGCGCTGGCAGGTGGTTCGGACGCCAAGTTCGGCGTGATCGAGGTCGACGAGAAGTATCTGGCCGGGGTCGCCCGCGACACCCGTCCCAAGGCGATAGCGCTGCTGAACCTCTCGCGCGACCAGCTGGACCGCGCCGCCGAGACCCGCATGATGGCCGAGAAGTGGCGCGAGGGCCTCAAGGACACCGACGCGGTGATCATCGCCAACGCGGACGACCCGCTGGTGACCTGGGCCGCCTCCTCCTGCCGCAAGGTGGTCTGGGTGGCCGCCGGTCAGGCGTGGAAGGAGGACGCCTGGTCCTGCCCGTCCTGCGGTGGTGTGATGCAGCGCCCCGGCGACGACTGGTTCTGCCAGGACTGCGGTTTCCGCCGTCCGCAGCCGCACTGGGCGCTCCAGGGCACCCACGTCATCGACCCGCAGCGCGGTGCCTGGCCGATCCAGCTCCAGCTGCCCGGCCGGGCCAACCTGGCCAACGCCACCAGCTCGGCCGCCGTGGCCGCGGTCTTCGGGGTGGCACCGCAGGTCGCCCTGCAGCGGATGCAGTCGGTGACGGCGGTCGCGGGCCGCTACGACGTGGTCTCCTACCAGGGCCGCGACGTGCGCCTGCTGCTCGCGAAGAACCCGGCCGGCTGGCTGGAGACCTTCTCGCTGATCGACGGCCCCCCGGCCCCGGTGATCCTCTCGGTGAACGCGATGGACGCCGACGGCACCGACACCTCCTGGCTCTGGGACGTGGACTACGAGCGCCTGTCCGGCCACCCGATCTTCGTGATGGGCCAGCGCAAGCTGGACCTGGCCGTCCGCCTGGAGGTCGCGGGCCTGCAGTTCCAGGTGATCGACACCCTCGACCAGGCGGTCCAGATGGCACCGCCCGGACGCATCGAGGCGATCGCCAACTACACCGCGTTCCAGCAGCTGCGCAAGGCGGTGGCGAACTGATGTCGTACCCCTCCGGTCACCCTCAGCAGTACAACCCGCAGCAGCCTCCTCAGCAGCAGCAGTACAACCCGCAGCAGGCCCCGCAGCAGCAGTACGGCCAGCCGCAGCCTGCACCCCAGCAGTACAGCCAGCAGCAGCCCGCGCCGCAGCAGTACGAACCGCAGCAGCCCGCGCCGCAGCAGCAGCACGGAAGGTCTTCCCGGATGAGTGACAGCAGCCTGCGCCTGGTCTGGGTCTACCCCGACCTGCTCAGCACCTACGGCGACCGGGGCAACGCCCTGGTCGTGGAGCGCCGGGCCCGCCAGCGCGGCCTCGGGGTGCAGCGCATCGACGTCCGCTCCGACCAGGCCGTGCCGACCAGCGGCGACATCTACCTGATCGGCGGCGGCGAGGACCGTCCGCAGCGGCTCGCGGCCGAACGGCTGCGCAACGACACCGGGCTGGTCCGGGCCGCCGAGAACGGCGCGATCATCTTCGCGGTCTGCGCCGGCTACCAGATCCTCGGCCGCGAGTTCATCAACGACCTCGGCGAGCGCGAGGCGGGCCTGGGCCTGCTCGATGTCTGGACCACCCGCGGCGAGGGCGCCCGCTGCGTCGGCGACGTGCTCGCCGAGGTGGACCCGCGGCTGGGCCTGCCGCAGCTGACCGGCTTCGAGAACCACCAGGGCGTCACCCACCTCGGCCAGGGCGTCTCGCCGTTCGCGAACGTCCAGGTCGGCCGGGGCAACGGCACCGGGGACGGCACCGAGGGCGCCTGGCGGGACACCGTCTTCGGCACCTACCTGCACGGTCCGGTGATGGCCCGCAACCCCGCCGTCGCCGACATGCTGATCAAGCTGGCACTGGACGTGAACGCCCTGCCGCCGGCCGACACCACCTGGTACGACGCACTGCGTGCCGAGCGGATCGCCGCGACCCGCCAGCCCGCCTGACCGCCTCCTGCCAAGGAGCGCTGTGACCGGCGCTTGGGCACCGATCTGACCGGATAGCGGTCACTCGGTGCCCAAGCGCCGCCATATGTACGACAATGCAGCCGTACGACATTCAGCTCCACATAGAGTCTTCTGGGCGCACACCCTCCTCGGCGCCCAGTGCAGTTTCTCGCGGGTGCGCCGACGGCGCCGCTCCCGCGTCGGCGCCTGCCCGGCCGGACGCAGGAGCCGTAAGCTGCCCTCTGGCCCGATTCGATCACTTGTGTCCGAATTCGGGTGGTAGTCCGGCCGTCCGGTTCTTCCCCCCAGCCTGGCGGCTGGGAGGTGCCCCCAGGGGAGTTGCAAAGCAATGCGTATTGGTGTGCTGACCAGCGGCGGTGACTGCCCCGGCCTGAACGCCGTGATCCGTTCCGTGGTCCACCGGGGGGTGGTCGACCACGGTGACGAGATCATCGGGTTCCAGGACGGCTGGCGCGGACTCCTGGAGGGCGTCCACCGCCCCCTGACCCTCGACTCGGTGGGTGGCATCCTGGCCCAGGGCGGCACCATCCTGGGCTCCTCCCGGGTGCAGCCGAGCCACCTGCGGGACGGCGTCGAACGCGCCAAGAAGTACTGCCAGGACCTCGGCATCGACGCGATCATCCCGATCGGCGGCGAGGGCACCCTCAAGGCCGCCAAGCTGATGAGCGACGCGGGCCTGCCCGTGGTCGGTGTGCCGAAGACCATCGACAACGACATCGCCTGCACCGACGTCACCTTCGGCTTCGACACCGCCGTCTCGGTCGCCACCGACGCCCTGGACCGCCTCAAGACCACCGCCGAGTCGCACCAGCGCGTCATGGTGGTCGAGGTGATGGGCCGGCACACCGGCTGGATCGCGCTCAACGCCGGCATGGCGGCCGGCGCCCACGCGATCGTGGTGCCCGAGCGGCCGTTCCACATCGACAAGCTGACCGACGTGGTCCGCGAACGCTTCGACCGGCAGAAGAAGTTCGCCATCGTGGTCTGCGCCGAGGGCGCCAAGCCCGAGCCCGGCACCATGCACTGGGAAGAGGGCAGCAAGGACATCTACGGCCACGAGCGCTTCACCGGCATCGCCACCCAGCTCTCGCGCGAGCTGGAGCACCGCCTCGGCAAGGAGGCCCGCCCGGTGATCCTCGGCCACACCCAGCGCGGCGGCACCCCGACCGCCTACGACCGGGTGCTCGCCACCCGCTTCGGCTGGCACGCCGTCGAGGCCGCCCACAAGGGCGCCTTCGGCCACATCACCGCGCTCCAGGGCACCGAGATCAAGCTGGTCTCGCTGGCGGACGCGGTCGCCGAGCTGAAGACCGTCCCGGCCGAGCGCTACATCGAGGCCGAGACCGTCATCTGACCCGCACCGGACGCACGACGGCCGGTCGTCCTCCTCCTGGGAGGGCGGCCGGCCGTCGGTCTTCCCGGGCGCAGCGGGCCGACGGCCCCGGCACCTCCCCCGCGCCCACGACCGGGTACCCCCGAAGGCGCGGGCGCGACCGCAGGGGCCGGCCGCGACCCGACCGAGGTCGACATGACCTGACACTTCGTCACATAACCTCCAGGAGCCGGTCCACGGGGTGCGGACCGACGAACTCCCCTTGCTGACAGCCGTGTTCACAGGCCACCACCGGCTGCACACCCGCTCCGTCCGCCGCAACCGCGCCGCCACGCCGCCAACTGCCGGGCACCCGAAGGCGAGCAGCGGCATTTCGGCACCGGGCCGCCCGGCCAGGCGGCCTCGCGCCGGACCCGGACCGCCGCGACCTCGACATGTCCTCCCCGGGCCGGGACGAACCGGTGCGCCGGCAGGTCCCGGCCCGGCCGGCCGTGGGCCCAGGGCCCCGCGCGACCCCGTGCGGCCCCACGCGGCCCCGTGTCCGGCCACCGGCCGGGGCCTTCCGGCCAGCCGGTACTGTGGGCGGACGTTTCGTCGAGAGGCTCCGTCCACATGGCCAAGATCCCCGCCGCACCGCCCGTCCGGGCGCGCAAGGCACTGCTCAAGCTGACCGGGGTGAGCCGCTCGTACGGCGAGCGCGAGGTCCTGCACCCCGTGGACCTGGCACTGGCCGCCGGGGAGTGCGTCGCGCTGCTCGGCCACAACGGGTCGGGCAAGTCGACCCTGCTGCGAATCGCGGCCGGGCGCGACCTGCCGACCAAGGGGACGGTCCGCTTCGACGGGCTCCCGATGGACGAGAACGATCCGCGGATCCGGGCCAGGGTCGCCGTGGTCGGCGACATGGTCGCCTGCTACCCCGACCTCACGGTGCGCGAGCACCTGCTGCTGGTCGCCGCCGCCCACGGGGTGGCCGACGCCCAGGAGTGGGTCGAGCACGTACTGGCCGACCGGATGCTCGCCGAACGGGCCGACGCCCTGCCCTCGGCGCTCTCCTCCGGCCAGCTGCAGTCCCTCCTGCTGGCCTGTGCCCTGGTCCGGCCGCGCGATCTGCTGCTGCTGGACGAGCCCGAGCAGCGGCTGGACCCCGATGCGCGCCGGCGGCTCGCGGACCTGCTCAGGGCCGAACTCGCGGACGGCGTGGCGGTGCTGCTGGTCACCCACCACACCGACCTCGCGCGCGAGGTGGCCGACCGGGTGGTGGTCCTGGAGGACGGCCGGATCGTCGCCCAGGGCCCGCCCCGGAAGGTCCTCGGGGACGGGGAGCACGCCGTGGACCGCAGCGCCGACCCGGCGGGTGCCCGGTGACCGCCGAGACCCGCGCCGACGATCCGGCCGTCCCCGACCTGGCCGACACCGCCGAGGCGGCGGCCGAGGACGCCGACGAGGCCGCGGAGAGCCCGGAGGCGCCCGCCGAGTGGTCCGCCGACGACGACTGGACCGACGAGACCCTGGCCCTGCTGCGGGCGATGCGCGCGCCGCACCGTCGGCAGCGGGCCAAGCAGATCGGCTTCGCGGTCTACTGCACGCTGCTGGTGCTGGTCGTCTGGGGAGCCGTGCCGAGCCTCGGACTGTTCCTCCAGGCCTCGATGGGCGCCGACTACACCGGCCACGGCGGCACCCTGCTCGCCGCGATGCCCAGCGGCATCGCCGCCGTCGGGATCGCCACCGTGCTGCTCGTCGTCCGCGACGGGCTCTGGCGCGGACCGGTCGTACCGCCCCGGGCGACGGCCGACTGGCTGCTCGCCCACCCGGTCCGTCCCCGCCCGGTGCTCCGGCCGTGGTTCTGGCTCTCCTGCGGACTGGCCGTGTTCCCCGGGCTGGTGACGGCCTGCGGCGGCATGGTCGCACTGGGACTGACCCTGCGGGTCGGGCTGCCCGCCGCACTCGGCTGGTGCCTGGTCGGCGGGGCCTGTCTGCCGCTGCTGGCCACCTGCGCCGGGCTGCTGGTGGAACGCAGCGACCGGGCCGCCCAGTGGGTGCGGCGGCTCACCCCCTGCGCGACGCTGCTGGTGGTGGCGCTCGGGACGCAGAGCGTACTCGCCGCCGCCGGGCACCCGGTGCACTGGCTGGAGCGGGTGGAACTGTGGTCGGGCCCGTGGGGCTGGGCCGGGATCGCCGCGCTGGCACCGACCCGGGCCGCCGTACCCGGCGCCTGGGTGGCCGCCGGGCTGCTGATCGCGCCCACCCTGGTCTGCCTGGTGCTCGCCGACCGGGCGGCCGCGACCGTACCCCTGATCCGGCTGCGGGAGCGGGCCCGCGCCGCGGCCGGGGTACTGGCCGCGCTGCGGACGATCGAGCTGCGGGCCGCGCGGCTCGCCGTGACCAGCGCCTCGGGCGGCACCCGGCAGCGCCGGGTCCGACTGCCCGCGCCGCGCCGGTCCTGGCTGGTGGTGCCGTGGCGGGACGCGCTCGCGCTGCTCCGCTCCCCCGCCCGGCTGGGCCGCGCCGTGGTGCTCACGGTGCCGGCGCTGCTCTGCGCGGTGCCGGCCCACGGATTCCGGGGCGTGCCCTCCGCGCTGGCCACGGCCGTCGCCCTGGTCTTCGGCTACCTCGCCGTCGCCCAACTGCTCGAACCCGCCCGGATCGAGACGGACGACATCCGGCGGGCCTCCTGGTCCCCCTACCCCGTCTCCGACCTGATGCTGCGGCACGCCGTCCTGCCGACACTGGTCGGTGTCCTGCTCGGGCTGGCCTGCTCGCTGCTGCTCGTCCTGTCCGGCGGCGGCCCGGCCGTCTGGCTGCTGCCCGCCGCGGTCCCGGCCCTGGTCGGGGCGGGGCTGGTGAACGCCTGCCGCGGCGTGATCCGTCAGGACCTCATGTACTCCGCGCGACAGGGGACCGGCGCGGGCGCGGGTCCGTTCGTCTTCGCCGCCTGGTACGCGGCCGGACCCGCGGTGGCGGTGCTGGTGCTGACCCTGCCGTTCTCGACGGCGCTGCGCGGCGCGGCGGCGGCCCCCGTCGGCACGGCCGCGCTGTGGAGCCTGGTCCTGGCGGCGGGGCTGCTGCGCTGGGCCTGGGGCCGGGCCCGGAAGCTGAGCGCACAGACCCGTCCGGTCAGCGCCTGAGACGGTCGGCCCGGCTCGCCGCCCACCCCGGTTCACCGGCCCCGGCCGGCCGTCCCGGCCGGGCGGTGACCGGGCCGTTCCGGGCCGCACCGTTTCACACCCGGGCCGTTCCGGACGGGGGTCGGCTGTCAGGAGGGCGTAAGGCACGCCTAGGCTGGGGGCCGAAGAAATCGGACGAACCGGACCCCGATCGGGGCCGGACGACCGGACGAACGAGGGAAAGCGGGACGCGCCGATGGGCGACGGCATGGCAGGGATGCACCACCACGGGGGCATGGGCACGCTCGGGCCGTTCACCCTCGACAACGTCCTGACCTGGTCGCCCGACTGGCCCTTCCTGGTCGCCGGCCTGCTGGCGCTCGCGCTGTACGGCGCCGGAGTGGTCCGGCTGGCCCGGCGCGGGGACCGCTGGCCGATCGGCCGCACCGTCGCCTGGGTCGCCGGGATCGGCACCATCCTGCTGGTGACCAGCACCGGGCTGAACGACTACGGCATGGCGCTGTTCAGCGCGCACATGATCCAGCACATGGTGCTCTCCATGCTCTCCCCCATCCTGTTGCTGCTGGGCGGGCCGATCACGCTGGCGCTGCGTTCGCTGCGCCCGGCGCGCAAGGGCAGCGGGCGGGGGCCGCGCGAGCTGCTGGTGGCACTGCTGCACAGCCGGTACGTCCGGGTGATCTCGCACCCGGCGTTCACCATTCCGCTCTTCATCGCGAGCCTCTACGGCCTGTACTTCACACCGCTCTTCGACTACCTGATGCAGTACCGGATCGGCCACATCGCGATGATGGTGCACTTCCTGGCGGCCGGGATGCTCTTCTTCTGGCCGATCATGGGCGTCGACCCGGGGCCGCACCGGCCCGGCTTCGTGATGCGGATCATCGAGCTCTTCATGGGCATGCCGTTCCACGCCTTCTTCGGCGTCGCGGTGATGATGGCCAGCCACCCGCTGGTCACCACCTTCACCGTGGAGGGCGCACCGCCCGGCACCGACCTGATCACCGACCAGAAGCTCGCGGGCGGAATCACCTGGGCCTTCGGTGAGATCCCGACCGCGATCGTGCTGATCGCGCTGACGCTCCAGTGGGCCAAGTCCGAGGAGCGCCAGGCCCGTCGCGGCGACCGCGCCGCCGACCGCAACGGCGACGCCGAGCTGGCCGCCTACAACGCGTACCTCGCCTCGCTGGACAAGCGCGGCGGCAAGCCGGTCACCGACGCGGGCTGAGCCCGGCTCACGTTCTCCCGGGGCCCCGTTCCCCACCGGGCCGTCGGGGGGGTGGGTCCGGGGCCCCGGGGGGTCGCGGCGGCGGCGCCCC